>JANSYB010000543.1 GCA_024742655.1 Paracoccaceae bacterium
GATGCGCTTGTTGTGGAACCGGTCCTTGTTGGCCTCCCACCACGCGGGAAAGTCGCGGAAACTGTCGGTCTTGGGGTCGATCGCGCCCTGAAACGTGCCGATGGCCACCTCGTAGTCGTTGCGCGTGTCGATCACCGCTACGTCATTGCTTTGGATGAGGTCGTTCCAGTCCTGCGGCTCGACGTAGTGGCCCACCCGCGCGCGGGGGTCCACGTCGGGCTGGCCCATGGTCACGATCTCTTTCTTCAGGCGGATCTTGAGGCGGCGGAAGGGTTGGTCCGCGCTGGTGCTTTCCTTCCATTCCAGATCGGCGCAGCCCGGCAAGGCCCGGATATGCGCCAGCACCGCGTCTATGCCCGCACGCGGCCCCGCGATGGTGCCGTTGATGCCCTCCCGCGCCAGCAGCAGTGAGCCGGAAATCTTCTGCGCCTCACAAAGCGCAAGAAGCGGCCCCTGGATGGCGGCGGGGTCGTCGAAAGGGGTGAAGTGATAGAGCGCGGCGATGGTGTACATGTGCGCGTGATCTAAGCGGTTGAGTGGCACGGGGCAAGAGGGTGGCATTGACGCAGGCGGAGCGCGGCCTTACCCCTAGCGGAAAGGAGATGCGCCCATGACCCATGCCCTGATCGTGATCGATGTGCAGAATGATTTCTGTCCCGGCGGCGCGCTGGCCGTGGCGGGCGGGGACGAGATCGTGCCGGGCATCAACGCGCTGATGTCGGAATTCGCCGCGGTGATCCTGACGCAAGACTGGCACCCGGCAGGGCATTCCTCCTTTGCCTCCAACCATGCGGGCAAGGCGCCGTTCGAGGTGACCGGGATGCCCTATGGCCCGCAGGTTCTCTGGCCCGATCATTGCGTGCAGGGCACGCCGGGTGCCGCGTTTCATGCCGGGCTGGACACCGACCGTGCCGACATGATCGTGCGCAAGGGATATAACCCCGCGATCGACAGCTACTCGGCGTTTTTCGAGAATGATCACGAAACGCCCACCGGGCTGCATGGCTATCTGCAGACGCGTGGGATCGACCGGCTGACCATGGCGGGCTTGGCCACGGATTTCTGCGTCAACTTCTCGGCCGTGGATGCCGCGAGGCTGGGTTACGATGTCACCGTGCGCACCGATCTTTGTCGCGCGATCGACCTGGACGGATCGCTGGCCGCGGCGGTCGATGGCATGACGGCGGCGGGCGTGACGCTGGCGGGGTGAGCGATCTTGTGGCCGAAATCACGGCCTGCCGGCTTTGTGCGGACCGGTTCGCGGAAACGCACACCGCCCATGCGCCGCGCCCCGTGGCGTGGTTCCGGCCCGGGGCACGTATCCTGATCTCAGGTCAGGCGCCGGGGATGAGGGTGCACGAAACCGGAAAACCCTTCAATGACCGCTCGGGCGACCGGCTGCGCGACTGGCTGGGGATGAGTGCCGCGGAATTCTATGATCGCGGCCGTGTGGCGGTGGTGCCGATGGCGTTCTGCTTTCCGGGATATGACGCCAGGGGCGCGGACCTGCCGCCGCCGAGACTGTGCAGGCAGACATGGCATGACCGGGTGATGGCGGCGCTCGACACGGTCGAGCTGTCGGTCATCGTGGGGGGCTATTCGCAGGCCTACCACATGGGCGTGAAGACGGGTGTGACCGAGACGGTTCAGGGCTGGCGCGACCATGCGCCCCGGCTTTTCCCGTTGCCGCACCCGTCCTGGCGCAATACGGGGTGGTTGAAGAAAAACCCGTGGTTCGAGGCGGAACTGCTGCCGGTGCTGCGCGCGCGGGTCAGAGAGGTATTGGATGACTGACGAGACCCATCTGGACCGGTCCCATGCGGCCATGGAGGCAGGCGATGAGGCCGCAAGGCTGCGCTTTTACGAGGTGCTGACCGCCTCCGAACTGTTCTTGTTGCTAGAGGGCGAGGCCGAGGGCGAACAGGTCGTCCCGCAAGCCTTCGAAGTGGACGGCCAGGCCTTTGTGCTGGCCTTTGATACCGAAGAGCGGCTGGCGGGCTTTGCCGGGCAGCAGGCGGACTACGTGGCACTTTCGGGCCGTGCGCTGGCCGAGATGCTGGCCGAGGAGGGGTTGGGGTTGGGCCTGAACCTCGAACAGGGGCCGTCGGCGATGCTGTTACCGCCCGAGGCGATGGTCTGGCTGGCGCAGACGATGCAGAACGTCCCCCAGCAGGTCGAGGCGCAGCCCGAGGCGTTCCACCCGCCCAAGGGCCTGCCCGAAACCCTGCTGACGGCGCTGGATGCGCGGCTGGCCAGTGCCGCCGGGATGGCCGATCTGGCCTATCTGGTGGGCGTGACCTACGACAATGACACCCAAGGGCACCTGCTGGGCATCATCGACGCGGTTCCGGGCGCCGAAGAGGCGCTGGCCAAGGCGGTGTCGGAGGTGCTGGCCTTTTCCGGGCTGGACGCGGCCATGCTGGACGTGGGTTTTTTCCGTGCCTCCGATCCGGCGGCGGCACGCATGGCGCTGGTGGGCCTGCGGTTCGACCTGCCCAAACC
>JANSYB010000463.1 GCA_024742655.1 Paracoccaceae bacterium
GACGGCAACCTTGAAACTGAAACCACCCCGCAGATTGAGCTGGAGTTCGCCATTCCGATTTATGACACTGGCAAGGCGCGGATGCGCAAAGCCGAGCTGATGTATCTTCAGGCAGCAAATGTTCTGGCTGAGCGCGCGGTCAATGTGCGGTCCGAAGCACGTTCTGCCGAGACCGCTTATCACGCATCTTACAAGATTGCGCGTCACTACCGAGACGTTCTCGTGCCGCTGCGCAAGACCATCGAGGAAGAAGGTCTGCTGTCCTACAACGGCATGATTACCAACACCTTCGAATTGCTCACGGATGTGCGCGAAAAACTTGGTTCCTCGCTCGAGGCGGCCAATGCCAAGCGTGACTTCTACTTGGCCCAGGCGAACTTGACTGCCGCCATATACGGCGGCGGCGCAGGCGGAATGGGCGATGGAGAGGGCGTATCACTTGCCGCCGGTGGCGGCGCAGGACACTGAAAGGAATATGACATGATCAATCGACGTCAGTTACTTGGGGCCGGCGCCGCAGGAGCGGCACTCGTCTCCTCTCAAGCCTGGGGTAAGACCACAAACATGGGTTTGCCAGAAGCGGCCCAAATGGACAGCGCAGCAACGGCGATTACTCCGCGACCCTCGTCGGGGCCGGATTACAATCCTGTCGTGACGCTCAACGGCTGGACCTTGCCGCACCGCATGAATGGTGGCGTGAAGGAATTCCACCTTGTGGCCGAACCTGTTGAGCGCGAGCTTGCCGACGGGATGACCGCACATTTGTGGGGTTACAATGGTCAGTCTACGGGGCCGACGATTGAGGCCGTCGAAGGCGACAGGGTTCGGATCTACGTGACCAACAAGCTGCCGGAAGCGACTTCAGTTCACTGGCACGGCATGATTCTTCCATCTGGTATGGACGGTGTCGTCGGCTTGAGTCATCCGGGTATTCCGCCCGGTAAAACATACGTGTACGAGTTTGATCTGATCAAGTCGGGCACCTTCATGTATCACCCGCATGCTGATGAAATGACCCAAATGGCAATGGGCATGATGGGGATGTTCGTGGTCCACCCCAAGGACCCGACCTTCATGCCGGTAGACCGCGATTTTCTGATCATGCTGAACGCCTTCGACATAGATCCGGGGACATATGTGCCGCGCATCATGACGATGACGGATTTCAATCTGTGGACCTGGAATAGCCGGATCTTTCCAGACATCGATCCGCTAGTTGTAAACCGGGGCGATAAGGTTCGTGTGCGGGTAGGTAATCTCACGATGACGAACCACCCCATCCACATGCACGGCTATGACTTCAAGGTGACCTGCACCGATGGAGGGTGGGTGCCAGAATCGGCGCAATGGCCGGAGGTGTCCATCGACATTCCCGTTGGCGCGATGCGGGCATACGAATTCGTGGCGGACCACTTGGGCGATTGGGCGATCCACTGCCACAAGTCGCATCACACAATGAACGCGATGGGCCACGACGTGCCCACGTTCATTGGCGTGAACAAGGGGCCGCTGACCCAGAAGATCCGCCAGTTCCAGCCGGAATATATGCCAATGGGCACCGCGGGCATGGGGGATATGGGCAAAATGAGCATGGAACTGCCAGATAACACCATTCCAATGATGAATGGCTGGGGCCCGCATGGCCCGCTTGAGATGGGGGGCATGTTCTCGGTGGTAAAGGTTCGCGAAGGAATCGGCTCTGACGACTATTCCGATCCCGGCTGGTACGAAAATCCCCCCGGCGAACAGGCGTATGAATGGACCGGGGAGTTGCCGGAGTTTGCGACCAACAACAGTCCCAAGACCATCCTGACGCCGAAAACGACCTCGAAGGGCTGAGACAGCCCTTCGCTCCTTAAATCAATCAAAACCACAGGAAAACCGATGAAAAACATTCTTTTGACGACAGCGATAGCCTTCGCCATGACAACTCCAGTATTTGCGGCTGGCACCCATTCGGGCGGTCACGGCCACGAAGAGGCGGACGCGAGTCACGGCCATGCCGAAATGGCGGCAGGCATGCCTGGCAAGGCGGAGGACGTGACCCGTACCATCGACGTGTCCATGCGCGAGACCGACGAAGGCACGATGATCTTCGAACCCGCCAAATTCGAATTCGAGCAAGGTGAGACGATCCGCTTCAACGTCATGAACAAAGGCGAGATCGAGCATGAGTTCGTGATCGACGATGTCGAGGGCAATGCCAAGCACAAGGAAATGATGGCGGCCATGGACATGGAACACGACGACCCGAACTCCGTACGTCTTGACGAGGGTAAATCCGGCGAGGTCATCTGGACCTTCTCAAAGGCGGGCACATTCGAATTCGCGTGCCTGATCCCGGGACATTATGAATCCGGCATGCACGGCCCGATCACCGTGAGCGAAACGTCCACCCAAGATGAATTGGTTCAGGCACAGGCCGAGATCGAATACACTCAAGGGACTATCAAGAAGGTCGATGCCGAGGGTGGAAAGGTGACTATCAAACACGGACCGCTCGTCAACCTCGACATGCCCTCGATGACGATGGTGTTCCGCGCCGACCCAGACATGATCGCGCGGATGTCCGAAGGTCAGGACATTGAATTTGTCGCCGAGCCGGTAAAGGGAAAGCTCACCGTGACTCAGATGAAATAGAGCTTCGGAACTTCCGGGTGGCGCTGCCGCCACCTGGACGCCGCTACCACCCGAGCGCAAAAACCTTTATCGGCATCCAAATGCCCATGAGCATCATCATGAGGTTCTCAGTCAGCGAGATAAAGCCGAGCGGCACGTTGCTGTCGCCGCCGACGCAGGCGCATTTCAGCTCGCGCTTGTCGACATAGACCGCCTTGAAAACGGACACCGTACCCACCGTTCCGATGAAGAGCGCGACGGGCGCCGAAAGCCACGTGAGTGCGCCGGCCACCATCAGGATACCGGCGAGGGCTTCGCCGAAAGGATAGAGATATCCGTAGCGGACCCAGCGGCGGGCCAGCAGGTCGTAATTCAGGAACATGGTCGAGAAGCTCTCGACATCCTGAAGCTTCTGGACCGCAAGGAAGCACATCGAGATCGCGATGAACCA
>JANSYB010000645.1 GCA_024742655.1 Paracoccaceae bacterium
CGGAGAGGACCCCTGCCAGATGTACCAGCTGCTGCGCGAGGACGGTGGCAACCCGGTGGCCGAGTTCAGCCTGTTCAAGCTGCCCGACAACAGCCAGGCCGCCGCCGGGGCGACCGTGGCGGTGCCGCTTGGAACGTTGCTGCCCGAAGGTCTCAAGATCGCGGTCGATGGGGGCACGGCCAAGGGATACAACTATTCCTTCTGCTCGATGACGGGGTGCTTTGCGCGGATCGGCCTGACCGAGGCCGACGTGAACGCCTTCAAGGCCGGGGCCGCGGCGACGATGACGATCGTGCCCGCGCAGGCGCCGGACCAGACCGTGGTGATCAAGGTGTCGCTTGACGGGTTCACGGCCGCCTTTAACGAGGTGTCGATCGCCCCGAACTGAGGCGTGTCTGTCGCCAGGTGACGCGAAACGCCGCCCTAATTCGGGCGGCGTTTTGCATTTCGGTCTATCGTCTTGGCGTCAGGTGAAGCGGCGCAACGCCAGAACCGCGTTCAGCCCGCCAAAGGCAAAGGCATTCGACAGCGCCACGTCGACATGCGCCTCGCGGGCCACGTTCGGCACCACGTCCAGCGCGCATTCCGGGTCGGGCTCTTCGTAGCCCACCGTCGGGGCGATGATCCCGTCGCGCAGCGCCATGATACAGGCCAGCAGTTCCACCGCGCCGGTGCCCCCGATCAGATGACCGTGCATCGACTTGGTCGAGGACATCATCAGCTTGTCGGCATGCGCCCCGAACACGTCGGCCACCGCAGCACTTTCGGTCTTGTCATTGGCCGCCGTGCCGGTGCCATGGGCATTGATATATCCCACCTCGGACGGATCGATCCGCGCATCCCGCATCGCGCCCTTGATGGCGCGCGCCGCGCCGTTCTTGGACGGCATCACGATATCGGCCGCGTCCGAGGACATGGCGAACCCGGCCACCTCGGCCATGATATCGGCCCCGCGTTTGCGCGCGTGTTCCAGTTCCTCGAAGACGAACACGCCGGCACCCTCGCCCTGCACCATGCCGTTGCGGTTGGCCGAGAAGGGCCGGCATCCGTCCTTGGACATCACGCGCAATCCTTCCCACGCCTTGACCCCGCCAAAGCACAGCATGGATTCCGACCCGCCCGTGATCATCACCGGCGTGGCCCCGCCATGCACCAGCTGAAAGGCCTGTGCCATCGCGTGGTTGGATGACGCGCAGGCCGTCGAGACGGTAAAGCTGGGCCCCTTGAGGTTGAACTCCATCGAGACGTGGCTGGCCGCGGCATTGTTCATCAGCTTGGGCACAACAAAGGGATGCACGCGGTTCTTGCCGTCCTCGTAGACCGAGCGGTAATTTTCATCCAGCGTCGTCATGCCGCCGCCGGAATTGCCCAGAACCACACCGGCACGCGCCGCCAGTTCGCCCGAAAACGACAGCCCCGCCTGCGCGATCGCCTCGCGCGCGGCAATCAGGGTGAACTGCGTGAACCGGTCGTAAAGTGCCAGTTGCTGCCGGTTGAACCTTTCCTCGGGATCATAGCTTTTGACCTGTCCGCCGATCCGGATCGCCAGTCGATCCACGTCGCGGATGTCCAGCTCGGAGATCCCGCAGCGCCCCTCGCGCATGGCCTCGAGCGTATCGGGAACGGAATGGCCAAGCGCGTTGATCGTGCCCGCGCCCGTGATGACGACCCGCTTCACCCTTTCTGATCCGCGACCAGCCGCTCGATACCGTCGATGATCGAGGCAACCGACGAGATGTCGAAATCGCTTTCTTCGGGGGCGTTGGCATTGAACGGAACCGAGATGTCGAACGCCTCCTCGATGGCGAAGATGCTCTCGACCAGTCCAAGGCTGTCGATCCCGAGGCTTTCCAGTGTGCTGTCCAGGGTGACATCCGAGGGCTCCAGCACGGCCTGTTCGGCGATGATCTCGATGACACGCTGCTTGATGTCCATCGGGTGCGTCCTCTTTTGCATTGCGCCGGTGATTTAGTCACTCTGCCGGGAGTTTGAAACA
>JANSYB010000529.1 GCA_024742655.1 Paracoccaceae bacterium
CCGTCGATCACACGCTCATCGAAAAGGCGCCGCTGCGCAATGCGCCCGACCATCGCGGCCATAACCAGCCCCGGCGCCAGAAAGGCCGTCATGATCGTCGGCATCAGGGTAAAGACGGGCAAGGTGACATAGCTGCCCGCCACCCAAAGCAGCCCCACCGCCCAGATCACCCCCGCCGCCATTCCGATCGCGGTTCCGCGTCGTTTGCTCATGCCGCCCCCCTTCTTCTGGCTGAAAATATCCTCGGGGGGCGTCGAAATCCAACGGATTTCGGCGATGGGGGGGGCAGACAGCCCCCCCTGCCCGGTCTCAGCTGCGCGCCTCGCGGATCAGGCGCAGGATGTCCTGTGCCGCCTCGGGGATGTTTGTGCCCGGGCCGAAAATCGCCTTGACGCCGGCCTTTTGCAGGAACGCGTAATCCTGCTGCGGGATCACGCCGCCGCAGATCACGATGATATCACCGGCATCCCTGGCCTTCAGCGCCTCGATCAGCTGTGGTGCCAGCGTCTTGTGCCCCGCCGCCTGGCTGGAGATGCCGATCACGTGCACATCGTTGTCGATGGCGTCCTGCGCGGCCTCGTCCGGCGTCTGAAAGAGCGGGCCCACATCCACGTCGAACCCGATATCGGCAAAGGCCGTCGCGATCACCTTGGCGCCCCGGTCATGGCCGTCCTGTCCCATCTTCACGACCAGCATCCGCGGCCGGCGTCCCTCATCCTCGGCGAAGGCCTCGACCGATTTCTGGATCGCGGCGAAATCCTCGTCGCCCTCATAGGCCGCGCCGTAGACGCCCGCCAATGTCTTGACCTCGGCACGATGCCGGCCGAATTCCTTTTCAAGTGCCATGCTGATCTCTCCCACCGATGCGCGCGCGCGCGCCGCGTCCACGGCCCCGTCAAGCAGGTTGCCGCCGTCCTTTGCCCGTCGTGTCAATTCATCCAGCGCCGCCTGGCAGGCCGCCTCGTCACGGCTGGCGCGGATCTTTTCCAGCCGGGCGATCTGGCTGTCGCGCACGGCCGAATTGTCGATATCGAGAATGTCGATCGGGTCCTCGCTGTCGCGGCGGTACTTGTTGACCCCCACGATCACCTCGTCGCCGCGGTCGATCATCGCCTGCCGCGTGGCCGCCGATTCCTCGATGCGCAGCTTGGGCATGCCGCTGGCCACGGCCTTGGTCATGCCGCCCATCTCCTCGACCTCTTCCATCAGCGCCCAGGCCTTCTCGGCCAGCTCCGCGGTCAGGCTTTCCACATAGTAGGATCCCGCCAGCGGATCGACCACGTTGGTCACGCCGGTTTCCTCCTGCAGGATAAGCTGCGTGTTGCGCGCGATGCGCGCGCTGAAATCGGTGGGCAGGGCCATCGCCTCATCCAGCGCGTTGGTATGGAGCGACTGCGTGCCGCCCAGAACCGCGCTCATCGCCTCGTAGGCGGTGCGCACGACGTTGTTGTAAGGGTCCTGCTCCTGCAAGCTGACGCCCGAGGTCTGGCAATGGGTGCGCAGCATCTTGGAGCGATCGTTTTTCGCACCGAACTCGGTCATGATGCGGTGCCACAGCAGGCGCGCGGCGCGCAGCTTGGCGGCCTCCATGAAGAAATTCATGCCGATGGCAAAGAAGAAGCTCAGCCGCCCGGCGAACTTGTCCACGTCCATGCCCGCCTCGATCGCGGCGCGCACATATTCGCGCCCGTCGGCCAGCGTATAGGCCAGTTCCTGCACAAGGTTCGCGCCGGCCTCCTGCATGTGATAGCCCGAAATGGAAATCGAGTTGAATTTCGGCATCTCGTTGGCGGTGTATTCGATGATGTCGCTGACGATCCGCATGCTCGGTTCGGGCGGATAGATATAGGTGTTGCGCACCATGAATTCCTTGAGGATGTCGTTCTGGATGGTGCCGGACAGGACACTGCGGTCATGGCCCTGTTCCTCACCCGCGACGATGAAACTGGCCAGCACCGGGATCACCGCGCCGTTCATCGTCATCGACACGCTGACCTGATCGAGCGGGATTCCGTCGAACAGGATCTTCATGTCCTCGACACTGTCGATGGCCACGCCCGCCTTGCCGACATCGCCCACCACGCGGGCGTGATCGCTGTCATAGCCGCGGTGCGTGGCCAGGTCGAACGCCACGCTGACGCCCTGCTGGCCCGCGGCCAGGTTGCGGCGATAAAAGGCGTTGGATTCCTCGGCGGTGGAAAAGCCCGCATATTGCCGGATCGTCCAGGGACGGCCGGCATACATCGTGGCCTTCACGCCGCGCGTGAACGGTGCCTGCCCGGGGATGGAACCCAGGTGGTCCATCCCGTCGAGGTCATCCTCGGTATAAAGCGGCCGGACCTCGATCCCCTCAAGCGTCTTCCACGTCAGCTCGCCCAGCGGGCGCCCGCGCAGTTCCTTTTCGGCGATCTCACGCCAGGCGTCTTTCTTCGATGCCATGTCCTTGTCCTCTTTTCGTCAGCCCGGCCCGCGGTCGTGTCCCCGCTTTGGCCGGTTTGGTTTCCTCTGTCAGTGTCGCCAGACCATCCGCCCCGGCGCGCAGCCAGAACAGGTCGTCGGCATAGGCCTCGCGCAGCGCACAGGCCTGGTCGTGATCGAACGGGTGCCAG
>JANSYB010000682.1 GCA_024742655.1 Paracoccaceae bacterium
CAAGAACCCGCACCTGTTCCCCTACATGGAATTCCAGCGGTTCAAGCATCACCCGATGGTGGCGGACCTGCTGAAAGGCGGAAAGCGCGTGGCCTACGGCGCGCGCGCCATTTCCGAGGGCGGGTATCAGTCGATGCCCAAGATGGTCGCGCCCGGCGTGGCGTTGCTGGGCTGTTCGGTGGGCATGGTCAACGTGCCGCGCATCAAGGGCAATCACAACGCGATGCTGTCGGGCAAGGCCGCGGCCGAGGCCGCCCATACCGCCATCGAGGCGGGCCGCGCCAGTGACGAACTCGCCGCCTATGAGAAAGAGGTCCGCGAGGGCGCGATCGGCAACGACCTCAAGAAGGTGCGCAACGTCAAGCCGATCTGGTCGAAATGGGGCCTGACGGCGTCGCTCACACTGGGCGGGCTGGACATGTGGACCAACACGCTCGGATTTTCGTTCTTCGGGACGGTCGGGCACGACAAGACCGACGCAGAGGCCACCGAGTCCGCCTCACGGCACAAAGAGATCGACTATCCCAAGCCGGATGGCACGCTCAGCTTCGACCGGCTGACCAATGTCAGTTTCTCGATGACCAACCACGAGGAAAGCCAGCCCGCGCATCTGCAGCTGAAGGATGCCAGCGTTCCGATTTCCGTGAACCTGCCGAACTACGCCGAGCCGGCGCAGCGTTATTGCCCGGCGGGTGTCTACGAGATCGTGGAAAAGGACGGCGAGCAGCAGTTCGTCATCAATTTCCAGAACTGCGTGCACTGCAAGACCTGCGATATCAAGGACCCCAGCCAGAACATCAACTGGGTCACCCCGCAGGGCGGCGACGGGCCGAATTATCCCAACATGTAAACAACCGGTGAGAATCGGCGCGCGGGGCGGCAAATCAGCCGCCCCGCATTGCTTTGCGGGGGCGGTCATACTACCTTTGGGCCTCGCGGGGTCACGATGAGGCAGGCAGAGACATGACACGAAAGCTTCTTTTGGCGGGCGCCATCGCCGCCGCAGTGCAAGGCATCGCCCTGCCTGTTCTGGCCAGTGAAAACCCGGGCGCTTATCTGGCTGCGCGACAGGCGCGCTATAATCACGACTATGCCGCCGCTGCGCAGTATTTCACACAGGCCCTGACCAAGGATCCGTCCAACCCTGCCATGCTGGAAAGTGCCGTTGTCGCCTTCATGGCGCTTGGCGATATAGACCGGGCCATTCCCGTTGCCCGCAAGATCGAATCCGAGGACCTGCTGAGCCAGGTCGCGCATATGGCCCTGATTGCCAACGACGTGCAGACGGATGCCTATGACGCGGCACTTGACCGGATCGGGGCGGACCGTGGCATCGGGGATCTGGCGGATGGGCTGATCATGGCGTGGGTCAACCTCGGCAAAGGCGATATGCGTACCGCCCTCACCGAATTCGATGCCGTGGCCGAACAGCGCGGCCTGCGCAGTTTCGCGAATTATCACAAGGCACTGGCCCTTGCCGCCGTCGGCGATTTCGAGGCCGCGGAAGAAATCTTCTCGGGCGGGGAAGACGCACCCCTGCAGCGCACTCGTCGCGGCACGATCGCCTGGGCCGAGACCCTCAGCCAACTTGAACGCAACGACGAGGCCATCGCGCTGATCGATGATGCGTTCGGCAGCGTGCTCGACCCCGAAATCGCCGAACTGCGCGCGCAACTGGAAACCGGTCTGCCCGTGCCGTTCAGCCTTGTGACCGGCGCCAAGGATGGCGTGGCCGAGGTGTTCTATTCCATCGGTCAGGCCCTTTTGTCGGACACCGGGGAGGATTACACGCTGCTC
>JANSYB010000603.1 GCA_024742655.1 Paracoccaceae bacterium
ATAGGGTGACAAAGTGGAAAAATAGTAATCGATATGTGCCATTTCGGCGCTCTCTCCCAAGGCATAGCTTTGCCAGACGTTACGGCCATGTTAATCGAGGATCAACGTCACGAATCTGTCATACCAGCGCTGCTCCGGGGACCCACCACATGCCAACCACTCAAGAACCGAAGATGATTTCGGGCAATGCCAATATGCCGTTGGCCCAGGCCATTTCCCGGCGCATGTCGATGCACCGAGGCGTCAGCCTTGGTCTTGTCGACGCGCGGGTCGAGCGTTTCAACGATGGCGAGATTTTCGTCGAAGTGTTCGAGAACGTGCGCGGCGAGGATATGTTCATCATCCAGCCGACCTCGAACCCGGCCAATGACAACCTGATGGAATTACTGATCATGTCCGACGCGCTGCGGCGCTCCTCGGCGCGCCGCATCACCGCGGTGATCCCGTATTTCGGCTATGCCCGGCAGGACCGCCGCACGAAGGCGCGCACGCCCATCTCGGCCAAACTGGTGGCGAACATGATCGTCGAGGCCGGGATCGAGCGCGTTCTGACAATGGATCTGCACGCCGCCCAGATCCAGGGTTTCTTCGATATTCCGGTGGATAACCTCTATGCCTCTCCGGTGTTCGCGCTGGATATCCAGACCCAATTCCGCGACAGCCTGCCCGACGTGATGATTGTCTCGCCCGACGTGGGCGGCGTGGCCCGTGCCCGCGAACTCGCCAAGCGGATCGAGGCGCCCCTGTCGATCGTCGACAAGCGCCGCGAAAAAGCCGGGGAAGTGGCCGAAATGACGGTGATCGGGGATGTGCAGGGCAAGATCTGCATCATCGTGGACGACATGTGCGACACCGCCGGGACCATGTGCAAGGCCGCGCAAATCCTGCTTGATAACGGCGCCAAGGAGGTGCACGCCTATACCACGCATGGTGTCCTGTCTGGCCCGGCAGTCGAGCGGATCACCAACTCGGTGCTGAAATCCATGGTCATCACCGACACGATCCGGCCCACCGAGGCCGTGAAGGCCACGCCGAATATCCGGATCATTCCGACCGCGCCGGTTTTTGCGCAGGCGATTCTGAATATCTGGAACGGGACATCGGTGTCGTCGCTCTTTGACGCCCCGACGCTGGAGCCGATCTACGAGGGCCAGTTCGGCACCTGACGCCAAGCCGTTTCACCTTTGACCTGAGACACCGGCAAAAGACAAAGCGCGTGCAACACGCGCATTATACCGTGCTTTTTGCGAAACGTCTCGGACGGCGCCATCGTCTGCCGGGGGGGTCGGGAACCTGGCCCGGGCCGCCAAAAGACTGTTCTCATTTTTTCTTCATGAGTCTGTTCAGAAAGCCATCCAAACCCGATTGCGCCGCATGCAATCGTTGCTGAAGACCGGGTTTGAAGATATCCACACCGTCGTTCTTCAGCATCTCCACAAGCTCTTCCAGGGAAACGTTGACCGCGTCTTTCAAGAGCGCGTCAGCAAAGTCTTTGTGCCCCTTCTCAACGATGTTTATCAACGTGTGATAGTGGAGCAGTTTGACCTTCTGCCGCTGTGCCACCTCGGCGTCGCAATTTCGGTTCCACTGGTTGGGCAGAAAGGCCAAGGCCGAATTGTTGGCCGCAACCGCCACGGGCAGCGTAATCTGATCCAGCCAAGGCCGTTTTTGTTCTATGGTTTCATCAAAATCCACCATGAGCGCGACATCGAGCCATTTCCTGGCCATTTCAGGGTCGGAGAAGAACACGAAACCCGCGTTCAGGTAAGGATGCGCAAGCGTTTCGTCACCCACCACCTTGTAGGTATCCGGACCATCGCATCCAGCCAAGGCGTAAAGCTTCTTCCATCGGCCCGTGGCATTGCTCCAGGTGGCGACCTTGCCCTGTACCCCGGCGACCAGGTTCGGGCGCATCAGGAATTTCAGATCAAACGGCCTAAGTGGCAGGATATCCGTGTCCAGGAAAAGCGTGTACTGCTCCTTCCTGTGTTCCGCGCATGCATAAATCTTGTTGCCGTTCGGATACTCGCCGTTGAAGGCCGGATTTATTGGCCGCACCCCTTCTGTCTGTGCATTCAGAAACTCTTTGGTGAACGGGTGCAGGGCATCAATGCGGTCGGCGCGACAATAGGGGTGGACCGCATACGGCGTCTTGCAGCACTGCGCC
>JANSYB010000001.1 GCA_024742655.1 Paracoccaceae bacterium
ATCCGCCTCCGAATAGGCCGGCCGCACCACGCCCTTGCCCACCCCCGACGCCCCGAAGCGCCGCAAGGCATGAAGATCGGCAAGAAACCGTTCTGGATCGATTGGCAACATGACCCCAACTCTTAGAGCCCAGGGCCATCAAACGTCAAACCCGCAGCTTTCATCGTTCCTCAAATACTCCCGCCGGAGGCGTGCCCGCTTGCGGGCAAGGTTTTTTGCGTCACGCATCTTCAATCCCGCCCGCCCCGGCGCTAACGTGCCGGCGAACACAGCAACAGGAACCTCCAACGTGGCCGAAATCATTCTCGTACGGCACGGCCAGGCCAACAGCCACGCCACCGATGAGATCAGCTATGACCGGCTGTCCGATCTGGGCCGCGAACAGGCCCGCTGGCTGGGCGCGCATCTGCGCACCACCAATCCGCATTTCGATCAGGTCATCACCGGCACACTGACACGCCAATCCGACACGGCCCGCGCCATGGGCTACGAGATCACCGCGCAGGACGCGCGGCTCGATGAGCTCAGCTACTTTGCCCTCGCCGATGCGATGGAGGCCCAGCACGGCATACCCGCACCGCGCGACCCCACCGAATTCGCCGCGCACCTGCCGCAGGTCATCACCCACTGGACGCGCGGCGAGATCACCGGCGTTCCCGAAACCTACGATCAGTTCGCGACCCGTGTGACCAGCGCGATCGACGAGATCTGCGCCGCCCATGGCCGGATCCTGATCGTCACCTCCGGCGGCGTGATTGGCATGGTCATGCGCCACGCACTCGGGCTTGAAAACGGCGGCATGGCCAAGATCATGCTGCAGATCATGAATTCCTCGCTGCACCGCCTCGAATACGTGCACGACATGCTGATGGTAGGCGCCTTCAACGCCACGCCGCATCTCGATTTGCCCGACCGGGCGCATGCCCGCACCTATGTCTGACAGGAACGCCACATGACACATCTCTGGGTCCGCGCCGAACAGCGCCCGAACGAAGACCGCGTCGGCCTCACGCCCGACGGCGCCGCCCGCCTTGTGGCGCAAGGATTTCATGTCACGGTCGAGCAAAGCCGCAGCCGCATCATCGCGATCGACGGCTACCGCAACGCGGGCTGTCGGATCGCGCCTGAAAACAGCTGGCCCGACGCCCCCGCCGACGCGATCATCTTCGGCCTCAAGGAACTGCCCGACGAAAGCACACCCCTGCCGCATCGTCACATCATGTTCGGTCATGCCTTCAAGGGGCAGCACGCGGGCCGCCGCCTGCTGGAGCGATTCAGGGCCGGGGGCGGCACGCTTTACGATCTGGAATATCTGGTGGACGAGGCCGGGCGCCGGGTCGCCGCCTTCGGCTATTGGGCGGGCTATGCGGGGGCTGCGGTATCGCTGATGGCGTGGGCGGCACAGCGGGCAGGTGGCCTCTGTCCGCCAGTGGAAAGTTACCCCGACAAGGACGCGCTGCTGGCCGATCTGGCCGCGCGGCTTGACGCAACGGCGACCGACCGCCCCACCGCCATCGTGATCGGCGCGCTTGGCCGCGTGGGCACGGGCGCGGCGGATCTGTGCGAGGCAATGCGCGTCCCGACAACGAAATGGGACATGGCGGAGACGGCGCAGGGTGGCCCCTTTCCCGAAATTCTGACCCATGACCTGTTTCTGAACTGTATCTTTGCGCGCCCAGGCACGCCGGTCTTCGTACCGAAATCCGCCCTCGGGACAAAACGGCGCCTTACGGTCATCGGGGATGTCGCCTGCGACCCGGACAGCGATTACAATCCCATTCCCGTCTATTCCGCCGCCACCACATGGGACGCACCGGTCACCCGCGTCCACGATGACCCCCCGCTCGACGTGATGGCGATCGACAACCTGCCTTCCCTGTTGCCGCTGGAATCCTCGCAGGATTACGCCAGTCAACTCTTGCCCTCGCTGCAAAGCTTGGACAAGCTGGATCAGGGGGTCTGGGCGCGTGCCGAGGCAACGTTCAAGGAACATCTTTAGGGGGTTGAAACATGGCGATTCATTGGTGTGGAACAGGTCTGTCGGCCATTCCCGGCCTGCGGCGGCTGATCGAGGCAGGCCATGATATCACGGTCTGGAACCGCACGCTGGACAAGGCGGAGGCGGCCGTGGGCGATCTCACGAACCGGATTCGCGTTTTCGATTTCGACACCCTGTCGAGCGAGATCCAGGAGGGGGATATCGTTGTTTCGATGCTGCCCGGTGACTGGCATGTGCCCTTGGCCGAGATGTGTATCAACAAGGGCGCGCATTTCGTCTCGTCCAGCTACATTGCGCCGGAAATGCGCGATCTGCATGCCAAGGCGCTTCTGCGCGGCGTGGCCTGCGTCAACGAGATCGGGCTCGACCCCGGCATCGACCATCTCATGGCGCATCACCTGATTGCCGATTACCGTTCGTCCAAGTCCTATGACCCCGAAAACGACCTGTCGTTCATCTCGTATTGCGGGGGCATCCCGAAGCACCCCAATCCCTTCCGCTACAAGTTCAGCTGGTCGCCCCTCGGGGTGCTCAAGGCGCTGCGCTCGCCTTCGCGCTCGATCAAGCATTTCTCGGAGCTGAACGTGAAACGGCCATGGGACGCGATTTCCAGCTATACCGCGCCGCTCCCGACACCTGAGACATTCGAGGTCTACCCGAACCGCGATTCCCTGCCCTTCATCGAGGACTACCAGTTCGAACCGGCATGGCGTGTGAAGGAGTTCGTGCGCGGCACGTTGCGCCTCAATGGCTGGGCAGACGCCTGGTCCGACGTGTTCGCCGAGATCGAAACCCTCGAAGGTGAAGCCGGTGAGGCCCGCCTGCGCGAGATGTCGGATCAGTTCTGGACCCAGAATGCCTATGACGAGGGCGAACCGGATCGGGTGGTCCTGTGCGTATCGCTCAAGGCCGAAAAGGACGGTGTTCCGGTCTGGCACAAAACCTTTGTCATGGATGCCTGGGGGGATGAACGCGGCACGGCCATGGCGCGGCTTGTGTCGATCCCGGTGTCATTGGCCGTCGAGGCGGTGATGAACCACGAGGTGCCCGCAGGCGTCACGCCCGCGCCGCATGACCCCAGGCTGGTCGAACGGTTCCTTTCGGAGGTGGACCGCCTGGCCCAACACCTGCAAGTCGTCGATCATTTGAAATAAAGATGCCCCGGAAAAACCGGGGCATCGCCCTGCGTCCTTCAAAGGACGTGGTTCAGAACCGGAAAGAGGCCCGCAACCTGTAGGTCATGCCATCGACGTCCACCGTCGGGGACACGTCGAAGTCATGATAGAGCGCGTCTGCACCAACCAGCCATTTCTCGTTCAGCTTGAAATCAACCCCGGCGCCGGCCACCCAGCCCCAGTCGCTGAGGCTGATCCCACCGCCACTGCCGTTGATATGTGCCGCACCGGCCGTGGTGTAGACGAACGCACGGTTGGCATCGAGACCCAACCGCAGCCGGATGCGAGCGATGTTGTCCACGTCAGTCGTCCCAAGCGAGATGTCGGGAAAATCGATATCACCCTCGATCCCGTAAACGAGGGCACCGCGATCCCAGTTATAACCGGCATGCAGTCCAAAGAGGAAACCATCGTCACTGAACGTGGTCGGTATGGGGGCGCCACCGACAGGGGTCACCACCGTGTCCAGATCGAAATCCGCAAAACCCAGTTGAACCCCGACATAGGGACCGGCCCAATCGCCGCTGACCGGCGGCGGCGGGGCCACGACCGGATCCGCGGGGGGTTCCAAATTTCCGGCAAATGCCGGTGCAATACCAAAAGCCAGAACAAGGCATGCGGAAAAAGTATTCTTCACGAAACCCTCCATTGGAAATCGCCTTACCGATGAATCATATCACATTCGTATCGTTTTTACAGGCGCATTTGCGCGGAACTGGAAAGCTGTCACAGACCGGTCACATTGCACGGCTGCGGCCTCAGCCGCCGCGCACCAACGCGTCTTCGTCATCCACGATGGAAATGCCAAGCGCATCGAGCCCGTTTTCCAGATGATCCGACAGGTGCGGCGATCCCAGAAGGTAGTCGGCCGTCGGCGTCGTGGCCTCCTGCCGGGCGGTCAGCTTTGCCTCTTCCAGTTCTTCGGCGGCGAAACTGTCGCGCCCGATCCACATCAGGGCCACGAGGCTGGCCTGTTCTTCTTCGGTAAGCCGATCGATGAAGGCGCGCAACTCGGGCTCGGCCCGCTCCATCTCGCGCGCCATCAGCACGACCTGTGCAATCTTGTAGGTGCTGATATCCAGCATTTGCCATTCTCCTGTCCACGAACTCGGGTCAGATTGCGGGCACCGGCGGCCGGAGTCTTTGATCTTACGCAAATAGCCGGTAGTAGAGCCAGTTCGGCAAAAACCGCGACAAGCGGAAAACCCAGCTGAAGACGCGGGGGAAATGACGGTCGAACGCGTCATCGTCACACATCAGTTCGAACATCTCCTGTGCGGCCTGCTCGGGCGTCATCAGGAAGGGCATGCTGAAGTCGTTCTTGTCGGTCAGGCGTGTCTTGATGAAACCGGGATTGGCCAGTTGGACGCGCACACCGCTGCGCCACAGATCGCCGCGCATGGTTTCGGCCAGCGACATCACCGCCGCCTTGGACGCGCCATAGCCCACGGCCCCCGGCAACCCGCGAAACCCCGAAAGCGACCCTGTCAGCACGATATGCCCAGCGTCACGGGCCACCATGCCCGGCACGACATGGCCCAGCACCCGGACCGTGCCGGTGAAATTCACATCGGCCATCGCAACGGCCTGCTGGGCATTCCAATCGGTCGACGGCATCGGCCAGTACACCCCGGCCAGGCAGACGACGCCGTCGATCTCACCCACGGCCTCTGCCGCCTGCGCCACGCTGGCGTCATCGGTGATATCCACCGGCACCACGGTGGACTTGCCTGACAGGCTGCCGGCCACCTCGGCCAGACGCTCGGCGTTGCGCGCCGACAGGATCACCTCTGCCCCCGCGCGGCTGATCTTTTGGGCCAATGCTTCGCCCAGTCCTTCGCTGGCCCCCACCAGCCAATACCGTTTCCCCGTCCAGTTCATCAGGCTGCATCCACACGGCGCATCGTGGCGACCAGTTCGGCCACCTTGATCCCGAACTTGCGGAACTGGCTGCGATTGACCACCGTCCCGTTCGGCGTGAGATACATCCAGTCGACGACGTTCAGGACATGCCCCCCTGCCTCCTCTGGCAGGCGAATACGGTAGGTCAGTTGCGCACTGGGACCCGACTGCTGGCCGCTGCCGGTGCCGACAAGGTCATCGGCATCGGCCTTGATCTTGCCGTCATTGCCCATCTCGAGACGCCATTCACGATCCTGGGTATTGCCGCTGTCATACTGGAAATGCTCTCGCATGATGCCGCGATTGCCGTCCCAATGCGCCTCGAAATCCCCGACGAAACGGGACGCGACACGCCCGGTCGGGCCATAGATCACGCCCTCGCACTTGATCGGCCCGTTCAGATGCGTGCGCAGGTCCAGATGTGGTCCCGCCTCGGCGTAATCCGCCGGGGACTGGGCCATGAAACCGGCAAACCGCTCTCGCAGCAGCGACAGCACGATGACGATGGCCGCGCCGATAATCACGTAGCTCAAAGCAGTCATTCGCTAAGCTCCTTTTTCTTGTAATTGTGGGTGCCCGGACATCGACGCTGCCGGTGTGCTCACCAGCAGCCCGATCGCGAGCAGTTTCAGCGCACAGGGCACCGCGCCATAAAGCAGGCTCAGCATCCAAAGCGCCGCGTCGTCATTCGACGCGCCCGGCCTGTAACCACCGGTTTCCAGCAGCGGCAAAAGCGCCACCGCCGCGATGGCCAGTGTCATCTTGCTGACGAAAGACCACATACTGAAGCCTTCGGCCGCATTGGGGGACACATGCGCCATTCGGGCCGCGAAAAGGGCCGGCAGCAATGTCATGTCCGCGCCAAGCGCCACACCCGAGGCGACGCAGATCACCGCAAAGGCGACCGCGTCGCCCGGCCCAAGCGTGATCGCAAAGGCAAAGGCGACGATCGACAGGACCATCCCGATCAACAGGGTCCGCCGCGTGCCGGCAACTTCGGCCAGACGGCCCCAGAACGGGGCGGCCACGGCTGCCGACAAAAAGAACATCAAAAGGAACGGCCCTTCCCACCCGGCCAGTTCCAGCCGATCCTCGACGAAGAACAGGAACAGCGTCGAACTGACGGCCACGGGCGCGGAATTGGCCAGCGCGACCAGCAGCAGGCGCCGCGCGACCGGGTCCGCCAGAACCGGGCGCAAGCCGCCGCTTTCCGCTGTGACCGCACGCCATTCGGGCCGCATCGCCCAAAGCGCCAGACCGGACAGGATAACGAAACTGATCGCAAACCCGCCATAGCCGCCCATCAGGACCGGCGCCACCGCTGCCGCGCAGATGCCCAGCAGGGCGCCTGTCTCGCGCCAGCGCGCCACCCTCAGATGTCCACCTCCCGGCAGGGCATCGGCCTTGGCCACGCCCTGCGCGTAAAAACAGATGGTCAGGTAACTGAAGGCCGAGAACACGACCGTCAGCATGATCGCGAACCACGCAAGCGGGGCGACCGGGGGCGCCACCGCGAACAATCCCACCATGCCCGCTGCCATCGCCACGCCTGCGACACCCACCGACATCGCGCGCCGGTGCCGCAGCCTTTCGGCCAGCCGGCCCAGCAACGGATCCTGCACCACGTCGATCAGCCGCAGCGCGAACAGGACCGTGCCAAGCGCCACGAGGGACACGCCGTATTCATCCACGTAGAACTTGGGCGCGTGCATGTAGAGCGGCAAACCGGCACTGGCCAGCATCGCTGCGAAAAGCGCAAAGGCAGGAAGGCGGGCGGGGGCGGATGTCACCGGCTGACCTCCTGGGCGGGTGGCTCGGGCCGGGTGCGGAACTTCGCGCCCTTCCACCACAGTTTCAGCGCCTGCCAATGGATCAGCGCCAGCACCCGGCGCGACCCGAAGGGCCGGCGCAGCATGGCCCGCAGGACCCCCGCCGTGCCAAGCGGTTTGCGCTTGCCCACCAGCGTCGCGATCACACCACCATTGCCGTCGGTCAGATCGATCCAGATGCCGATGCGGTCATCGCGGATATCAAAACGAAACTGGTATCCCCCCTCGATCCGCTGAAAGGGCGAGACATAGAATATCTTCTGCGCGCTCAGCCGGTCCTCGGCTCCGATGGGTGCGAAATCCGGCTTGTGGCAGAGATAGGAATGGCGGTCACCATACGTGTTCGTGACCTCGGAAATGACCGCGATCAGCCCGCCCTCGGCATCGTGACACAGCCAGAAGGAAACGGGATTGAAGATATGCCCCAGCACCCTTGGCTGTGCCAGAAGGTCAATCCGGTCCGGCGCCGGCACGCCGTGGGCCGCGAGCACATCGCGCACCCAGGCCGCGCCGCGCCCCTTTCCGGGGGCACCGCCATGATCACGATCACGCACCGAAAACAGGCCGGCGCTATTGCGCCCGAATGTCCAGCCTGAGCGCGCGGGCGCCTCGGCATCCAGCAGAACGTAGTCAATGCCGTACCGGAACGCGTTGGTGACGTCACCCTTGCGCCCATGCCATGTCTGGCCGGCGATATGATCGATCCGGTTCATTCGGCCGCCACGGGCATGGCGTCGCGCGCGATGATGGCATCCGCAACTTCCAGCGCCGTGGCCAGCCCATCTTCGTGGAACCCGTGGCGCAGCCATGCCCCGCAGAACCATGTATGCGACGTACCGTTGAAGGCATGCACCTGATCCTGCGCCGCGAGGGCACCCAGATCGTAGACGGGGTGGCGCAAGACCGTCTGGTCGTAAATCAACTCTTCCCGGATCGGACGGGTGGAATTCAGCGTCACGAAATGCAGGTCGTCCATCGGAATGGGCTGCAGGCTGTTCATCCAGTAGGTGATGTCGATCTGGCCCGTCCGGCGCGCCGGTGCCTCGGCATAGTTCCACGAGGACCACACCGCCCGGCGGCGCGGCATCACCGAGGTATCGGCATGCAGGACCACGTCGTTGGGCTGATAGCGCACAGCCGACAGCGCGGCCTGTTCCTCGGGCGAGGGATCGGACAGAAGACGCAGGCTGTCATCCCCATGCGTGGCGAAGACGACCTCATCAAAACAATGCCAATCACCGCCCTCGGCGCGAACCTCCACGAATTCGGGCGACCGGCGTACACCGGCGATCGGCGCGCCAAGGCGCAGGCTGACGCCCCGGGACGTCAGCGCAGCCTCCATGCGGCTGACATAGGATTGCGACCCGCCCTGCACGGTGTACCACTGATGCTGTCCCGAATAGTTCAGCAGCGCGTGGTTCTCCATGAACCGGATCATCGCATGGGCCGGAAAGTCCAGGATCTTCTCGGTCGGTGTCGACCAGATCGCGCCCGTCAGCGGCAACAGGTAATAGTCGCGGAACCACACCCCCGTCCGGAGCCGGTCGAGAAACGCCCCGATCGTCAGGTCGGGGTTGGCCTTGGCCAGGTCGACAGCACGCGCGTTGAAGCGAAAGATGTCGCGCAGCATGCCAAGAAATCTTGGGTTCAGCGCATTGCGCCTCTGCGCAAAGAAGGCAGGCGCCCCGTCCAACCCGTATTCCAGACGCCCACCCCGGACAGAGGCCCCGAAACTCATCGTGCTTTCGGTGACCGGCACATCCAGTGCATCGAACAGCGCTGTCAGGTTCGGATAGTTGGCGTAGTTGAAAACGATAAAGCCGGTATCGACGGGCTGGTCACCGTTCTTGCCCGCCATGATCGTTCGCGCATGCCCGCCCAGTCGTGGCTCGGCCTCGAACAGCGTGACGTTATGCGTTTCGGACAGGCGATAGGCGGCCCCCATCCCGGCGATCCCCGCGCCGATCACGGCGACCGTCCTGCGCGTCAGCGCTGAATTTTCGAATGGCATCTTGTCTTAAACCTGTATTCCATCATGTTAAAGTTCATACGCGGCCCCGCCGGAAATGGATGAGAAAGAAAAGAGTCCTTTCAATGATCCACTCGTTCGCGTTCCACGTAAGAGGAACATGTACACCGAAGTTGACACCCTCGACAGTCCCAACTTGGGCATGCCGCCTGGCCATCATGGCGGGGCGCGGCCGGACGCCGTGCGCCGCCGGAAATGCGCGACGCAAATGACCCAATCTGCCGATACGATCGACTGGGCGCAAATCATTGCGCGTGTGCGGGATGACAAGGACAAACAGGCCTTTGCCATCCTGTTCGAGCATTTCGCCCCAAGGGTCAAAGCCTTCCTGATGCGCTCGGGGGCCGACCCTTCGATGGCGGAGGAATGCGCGCAGGAGGTCATGGCCACGCTCTGGCAAAAGGCCCACCTGTTCGACCCGGCCCGCGCCAGCGCATCGACCTGGATCTTCACGATCGCCCGAAACCGGCGCATCGACGCGATCCGCAAACAGAAACGACCCGACCCCGAGGATTTGCCCTGGGGCCCCGAAGAAGAGCCGGATCAGGCCGATATCCTGGTCCTGCAACAGGAGAGCGAAAAGCTGGGAGAGGCGATTGCGTCACTTCCCGACAAACAGAAGGAGCTGATCGAAAAGGCCTACTTCGGAGATCTCAGCCATAGCGAAATCGCGGCTGAAACCGGCCTGCCCCTGGGCACGATCAAATCGAGAATCCGACTGGCGCTGGATCGCCTGCGCCACGCAATGAAGTGAACACCATGACTGATACCATTCAACATCATCTTTCCGACGCGCTGCTGATGGCCTATTCGGCAGGCACCCTGCCCGAGGCGTTCAGCCTGACGGTCGCGGCCCATGTGTCGATGTGCGACGAGTGCCGTGCGCGTCTTGGCGCCTTCGACACGGTGGGCGGCGCGCTGATCGAACAGACCGAAACGGTCCAGATGGCCGAAGACAGTTTCGAAGCCACGATGGCGCGCATCAACAATGCCGAACCCGAACCCCAGGCACGGCCCGTACGCCGCGGTGGTCTTCTGCCGGCCCCGTTGCAGGATTACGTCGGGGGCGACCTTGACGCGATCCAGTGGAAGCCGATCGGCATGGGGGTAAAACAGGCGATCCTGCCGACCTCCCGCGATGCGACGGCACGTCTGCTCTATATCCCGGCCGGGGCGGCCGTTCCGGATCATGGCCACCGTGGCACCGAACTGACCCTCGTTCTGCAAGGCGCGTTCGCCGACGAGGTGGATCGTTTCGGACCCGGGGACATCGAAATCGCGAACGAGGATCTGGACCACACCCCGGTGGCCGAGGCCGGCGCGGATTGCATTTGTCTCGCCGCGACCGACGCGCCGTTGCGATTCCGCTCCCTCATTCCACGCATCGCGCAACCGTTCCTGCGTATCTGACAGCGGCACAGAAACCGTGCAACGCCGCAGCGCCCCGCCCAACAGCGGGGCGTTCGCCGTTCTGGGCCCCTCCGCCCGATCGATGCGGCCCGAGGAGGCGCCCGGAGGGCAACGACGAGGCATCCGGCGCGCCGCAAGGCGCACGTTTCATCGGGTCAACCATAGCGGCGCACGAAATTCTTCAGGATCATTTCCGGCGCGAACACATCGGCCGCCCGGCACATGGCAATCAGGTCATCCGCGGTCTCGGGCGGAAAATAGCCACGGGTCCTGTAAATGCGAATCCGCGTCTCGAACCCGTCCGCATCGGCCTCCGGATGGAACTGGGTCGCGTAGACATTCTCGCGATACCGCACCATCTGAAACGGGCAGGCCTCCGAGCGCACCAGGTGTGTGCAGGCCTCCGGCAGGGCCTGCAATGCCTCCTTGTGTCCGACGAACGCGTCGAACGCCGTGGGCACGCCGTCCAGCAACGGATCGGCCTTGCCCTCGGCCGTCACCTCGCAGGCCGAGGTGCCGACAGGTTCCGAATGGGCCCGCTTGCTCACATCCCCATCAAGGCATTTGCCAAGAATCCCGATACCATAGCAGCAGCCCAGAAACGGGATGTCGCGCGCGGTCACATCCGGCATGAGCGACAGCACCTCGCTTTCGATCCGGGCCTCGACCTCGGATTTGTCCTCGGGCGCATCGCTGACACAGCCCGGTCCGCCACCCACGATGACCCCGGCATACGCGTCCAGCGACATGTCCGCCGGCAATGTCTGCTGATCCAGGCGGATGCGGTGCACCCGGTCCTGCGTCAGCCCGCCCTTGCGCAGGATGGCCGCAAACTCGTCATCGGCGGCTTCGGTTTCAGGGCGCAGTTGCAGGATCAGGAAGGGTTTGCTCATCGCGGGCTCCGTTCGTTGACGACGTGGTTGGCCTGTTTGCGCCCCTCCGTCAAGGCGGGGTCGCGCGCGCTTGACCCTGCCGGGCAAAAGAATACCCTGCCCACAGTTCCGCTGAACCAAGGACCACCAGATGGCGCATCGCCTGCTCTTCGCCCCGGCTGGCGGCCCCACCGCACTGTGCTGTACACCAAAGACCGCTCCGGCATCGCCGCCGGCAAAGGTGTAGATCGCACATGGCACGTTCGCTCAGCCTTGCGGCCTACCTGGCCTATGCGCGCCGAAACACGGCCACCGGCAGCGTCCCTGACCGGCCACGTCCCGATGGCACGCTGATCTGGTGCCACGCCACGCTGCCAGCGCATGTCGACGCGCTTTTGCAACTACAGGATCGGCTGCGCATGCAACGTCCCGACCTCGTGATGCTGCTGACCTCGCACGAGCAACAACCCGATACGTCGGCGACGCGGGCGCTCGACGTGCTGTGGCAACCGCTTCCGGACGACTCGGTCAATGCGGCCGAGGCCTTTGTCACCCACTGGCGGCCAGAATTGTGCCTCTGGACCGGCGGTGACCTCTATCCCGCCCTGCAAAGTTGTGCGGACCGCCACGGGATCCCGCTTTATCTGGTCGACGCGGACGAGGCCTTGCTCGCCCGGCCGGCATGGCGTTGGTTCCCGGATCTGCCGCGCTCCCTTTTGCGCCAGTTCCAAAGGATCAAGGCCCGTAACAGTGATACGGCGCGGTTTCTGCGGCGGATGGGGGCGCGCGACTCGCGCATCGAGATCGCGGGCCCCTTCATCGAAGGCGCCGTTTCGCTGCCCTACAGCGAAACGGATCGCGAGGAGCTCGCCGCCATCCTGCGCGGGCGGCCCGTCTGGTTGGGCGCGCATCTGCAATCCGGCGAAGTCGACACCTTGCTGAACGCACACAAACAGGTCAGCCGACTGTCGCACAGGGCCCTGCTTGTTGTGGTCCCGCATGACCCCGGCGCGGCGGCAGGCTTCAGCGAAGCGCTGGACACCAGCGGCCTGCGCTATATCACGTGGTCCCACGGCGCCATGCCAGAGGAAACAACACAGGTCATTCTGGCCGATACCGACGCCGAGATGGGTCTGTGGTACCGGCTTGCCCCGATCAGTTTCATGGGCAGTTCGCTTGTTCCCGGCGCGCATGGCTGCGATCCGAACGAACCGGCCGCACATGGCTCGGCGATCCTGTACGGGCCGAATATCCGCAATTTTCTGTCCAGCTATTCCCGGTTCGCCGAGGCCGGGGCCGCGCGGATCGTGCGGGATGCCGATACGCTGGCCGCCGCGGTCAACCGGTTGATCCCCCCCGATCAATCCGCCGCGATGGCCCATGCGGCATGGGATGTCGCCTCTCAGGGCGCCGCACTCACGGACCGGATCGCCGAGATGCTGCATGACGCGCTCGACACCCGGCAGGCCGGTCGATGACCGCGCCGCGTTTCTGGGATCACCCGCCGGGCCTGCAGGCGCGCCTTCTGTCGCCACTGGCCTGGCTTTATGCCGCCGCCACGGCAAGACGCGTGGCGCGCGACCCGGCATTTGACCCCGATATTCCGGTCATCTGCGTGGGCAACATAAATGCCGGTGGCACCGGCAAGACACCCACGGTGATCGCACTGGTGCAGCGTCTGCAGGCGCGTGGGCACAGCCCCGCTGTCATTTCGCGCGGCTATGGGGGATCGGTTGAGGGCCCGCTGGAGGTCGATGAGAAGAACCACAGCGCCGCGCAGGTCGGTGATGAACCCCTGCTTGTCGCGGCCTTTACACGGGTCTGGGTGGGCCGGGACAGGGCCCGGGCCGCGCAAGCCGCCGCGGCCTCGGGCGCGGATGTGCTGGTCATGGATGACGGGCACCAGAACCCTGCGCTGCGCAAGGACCTGTCGCTTGTCGTGGTGGACGCGGTCAAGGGGTTCGGCAATGGCTATTGCCTGCCCGCCGGCCCACTGCGAGAGCCGGTGGAGGCCGGGCTGCGCCGGGCCGACCTGCTGCTGTCGATCGGCCCCGAGGCGGCACAGCGCGGCTTTGCCGACGAATGGGCGTCGCATATCCTCATCCCGCACCTCAAAGGCCGACTCGCCCCCCTTCAAACCGGAATGGACTGGACCGACACACCGCTTCTGGCCTTTGCCGGGATCGGCCATCCCGAGAAGTTCTTTACCACTTTGCGACAACTCGGAGCCACGCTGGCCCGGTCCGAGGCCCTGGAGGATCATCAGCCTCTGACACCCGCCCTGATGACCCGGCTGGACAGCGAGGCCAGGCTGCTGGGAGCCCAGCTGGTCACAACGGAAAAGGACGCCGTGCGCCTGCCGCCCGAGTTCCGGCGCAAGGTTCTGACCGTGCCTGTGCGGCTGGAACTCGAGGATTGGACGGCGCTGGATGCCGCGCTGGAGCAGCACGGGCTCTGAGTAGCACCCCTTGTGATTTATGGCGCGCCTGCGGCGCACAGTTTCTCTCGTCGTTGCCCTGCGGGCGCCTCCTCAACGCGGATGGCGAGGTGACGCTTGGATCAAATCGATGCGCTTGTAACCGATGCAGGACGCCTCCGGCGGGAGTATTTGGGGAACAGTGAAAGAGGTGTCCGCCTTGTCCTCATCTGGTCCGAGAGACAACGGGGACGGGTGGCGCCCCCAAGGCCTGCGGCGCCAGAACGCGAATGCGCCCTGCATGGCAAAGCCACGCCGGTCAGGTCTCGTCTTCACCCAGTTTCGGCGACGGGCGTGACAAAGAGAGCTCCGCATCCGAGAAGCGGAAGGGCGAGCGGACACCAGGCACGCCGCCCAACTCCACTCGCATGCCGCGCGCCTGTACCTGCGGGTCGTCGAATACCTCGGACAAGTCGTTGATCGGGCCGGCGGGCACACCATCGGCCTCGCAGGCCGCCAGAAGGTCGGACTTGGTGAAGGTTCGCGTACGGTCCGTCAGCGCCGCGTTCAGCCGCTCCCGGTTGGCAAGTCGGTCGGCATTGGTCGCAAACCCCGGCGCAGTGGCAAGTTCTGGACAGCCGAGCAAACCGCAGAGCCGCTGGTATTGCCCGTCATTTCCCACCGCGATGATGATGAAGC
Organism: Paracoccaceae bacterium; assembly: GCA_024742655.1. Lineage (GTDB taxonomy): Bacteria > Pseudomonadota > Alphaproteobacteria > Rhodobacterales > Rhodobacteraceae > Roseovarius. The sequence goes on from JANSYB010000001.1 coordinate 14,332, forward strand.
CATCGGAACAATCGAACACCTGGTAGGGCGACAGGTTGGGATGGAAATTGCCCAGCCGTCCCGGCGCCGTGCCGGTCGACAGGTAATTCATCGCCTGGTTGGCCGTCACCGCCACGGCCACATCGAGAAGCGCCATATCGATATGCTGTCCCCTGCCCGTGGCCTGTCGCTGATGCAGCGCGGCAAGAATGGCGGTGGAGGCATAGACGCCGGTGAACACGTCCGTGACGGCAACACCCACCTTGAGCGGCTGACCATCCGCCTCGCCAGTGATGGACATCAGGCCCGACATGCCCTGGATGATAAAGTCATATCCCGCGCGGTGCGCATAAGGGCCCGTCTGGCCGAACCCGGTGATCGAGCAATAGACGAGACCCGGGTTGATCGCGGCAAGGCAGTCATAATCCAGCCCGTACTTGGCCAGCCCGCCAACCTTGAAATTCTCGATTACCACATCGGCACCGCGCACCAGATCACGCACCTGCGCCTGCCCGGCCTCCGTGCGAAAATCCACCGTCAGGCTTTGCTTGCCGCGATTGCAGGAATGGAAATAGGCCGCCGACCGGTCCTCACCCCGTTCGATGAAGGGAGGGCCCCACTGGCGCGTGTCATCACCTGCGGGGCTTTCGACCTTGATGACCTCGGCCCCCAGATCGGCCAGAACCTGCCCGGCCCAGGGCCCGGCCAGAATACGGGCCAGTTCGATGACCCGCACACCGGCAAGCGGTGCCTGCGTCATTCGGCCAGCAGGTCGTCGATCAGGCCAGACAACTCCGAATAGGGCATGTTGGAGTGTTTCTTGCCGTTGATGATCAGCGTGGGCGTCGAGCTGATGTCATGCGTCTCGCTGTTTTCCTGGTACCAGGCCACGAGCGTCTTGGCGCGGTCGGCATCCGACAGGCAGGCCTCCACCTTATCGTCGCTCAACCCGGCGACCTTGCCAATCTTGCGCAGGTTGTTGGCGATCTCCACCGGGTCGGAGCCGCTGCCGATCCAGTCGCGCTGCTGCTCATAGATCATATCCGAGATGCCAAAGAATTTCTGTTCTCCGCCACAGCGCGCGACCATCGACGCCCACAGGCCGAACCGGTCGAAAAAGACATCGCGGTACACGAACCGTATCTTGCCGGTATCGATGTAATCGGCCTTCAACTTCTTGAACTGTTCCTTGTGGAACGTGGCGCAATGCGGACAGGTGAACGACGCGTATTCATAGATCGTGACCGCCGCGTCCTCAGGGCCAAGCGCCATTTCGACGATCGACGATGTATCGACGGCCTCGCCGCTTTCCTGCGCGTTGGCGGCCCCCGGCAGGTCGATTGCGCCCAGCGCCTCCGACACGGCCGGCCCGGCGGATTGCGTCGACAGCCAGTAACCGCCGCCGGCGGCAAGTGCGAGGGCCAGCGCCCCGGTTGCGACAAGTTTGTTCATGGAGTTCCTCGTGCGTTTCAGGTGGAGCGTTTCGACAGGACATTGCGGCCAAGAGATTCCAGCGCCTTGCGCAGGCCCTCGTCCGCTACGGGGGCTGCCAGCTCGCTGGCCGCTTGGGTCGTCGCCCTGTCCGGGGCAGGTTTCGGGGTTTCAGCCGGACGGTGGTCGAACTGCGCCTGCCCCTCGGCAAAGCCCGTGGGCGCGGTCTGGGTGATCTGCACCCGTGCGATGGCGTTATAGCCATAAGCGGCATTCACGCGATCGCGCAGTTTTTCCTTTTGCATTTCCAGCATTGGGGCCTGCGCCCCGGTGGTCAGCACGGTCAGGGTCGCGCCAAGCCCATGCCGGGCATAGGACACCTTGACCGGCCGCGCGATGGCCGCAATATCCTGCCCGGCGATCTCGGGCCAGTGGGTCAGCACGCGCGAGACGGCAAAGCCGCGGGTTTCCGCACCCTTTCGGATCTGCGGCGACAGCAGCGTTCCACTGCGTTTGAACCCTTTTGTTGTGCCCTGATGCGCGGGCATGGCTGACCTCCTGCCGGTTTCGCCCTAACTTAAGCGATGTAGACCGTGATACCAGAGCAAAGGACGCAGGGGAGACATAAAACATGCGTGAAGGGCAAGAGGCCGCGCAGCTTCTGGAGTGGTACGACGGGCATGCCCGTGTGCTGCCATGGCGCGTGTCGCCGGCCGACCGTATGGCGGGCGTGCGCCCGGACCCCTATGCCGTCTGGCTGAGCGAGGTGATGCTGCAACAGACGACCGTGGCCGCCGTGAAAAGCTATTTCGAAAGGTTCACCCTGCTCTGGCCGACGGTCGAGGCGCTGGCCCGCGCCGAAGATGCGCAGGTGATGGGCGAATGGGCCGGACTTGGCTATTACGCGCGGGCGCGCAACCTTCTGAAATGCGCGCGTGTGGTCACACAGGCGCATGGCGGCCGTTTCCCGCAAACGGCGGAGGCCTTGCAGGCGCTGCCCGGCATCGGCCCCTACACCGCCGCCGCGATTGCCGCCATTGCCTTTGACGCGCCCGAGGTGGTGGTGGACGGCAACGTGGAACGGGTAATGGCCCGGGTGTTCGACATTCGCACCCCGATGCCAGCGGCCAAGACCGAGATGAAAGCCGCCGCGGCACAGTTGACCCCACGAGGCCGGCCCGGCGATTACGCGCAGGCGGTGATGGATCTGGGCGCCACGGTCTGCACCCCCAAAAGCCCGGCCTGCGGTATCTGCCCGTGGATGGGCATCTGCAAGGCACGGCGCGCCGGGGTTCAGGCCGAGCTGCCCGTCAAGGCCCCCAAAAAGGAAAAGCCGACACGGCTGGGCATCGCCTATGTCGTGCGCCGCACCGATGGCGCCTGGCTGCTTGAGCGGCGCCCGGACAAGGGCCTTCTGGGCGGGATGCTGGGCTGGCCCGGCAGCGACTGGGGCGAGGATCCGCAACCGCACCCGCCGCTTGAGGCCGACTGGGACATCCTGACCGAAGAAGCACGCCACACCTTCACGCATTTCCATCTGCGCCTTAAAATCGCCATCGCGGTGGTCGATACAGGTGCCACACCCGCCCGCGGCGCCTTCATCGACAAGCACGCGTTCCGCCCGTCGGATCTACCCACGGTCATGCGAAAGGTTCTTGATTTGTCGCATGGAAGGCTGACCGAAATCCATTAATATCCTGTCGTGATTACTCGTTCAAAAGTGCCGGAGGTCAAATGATCATCCCCCCCGCGAAAGTTGCCCGTGTTCAACGTGCCCTGCCCTTCTGGATGTCCCTGTTGCTGGTTCCGGCCGCCGTGATCGGCGCGATCCATGGCGGCTGGACCGTGATCCTGCTGCCGGTGATGACATGGTATTTCTTTTCGCTGCTGGACGCGCTTCTCGGTCTGGAACTGGACAACGCGGATCTGGACACGCGCGACAGCCAACTGACCTGGTACAAGGCGATCACGCTGATCTGGACGCCGGTGCAGTTCTGCCTGCTCTATTGGATGATCTGGTATGTCACCGGGCCCGGCGACGCGCATCTGAACGCCCTGGAAACCATCGTTCTGTTCTTTGGCGTGGGCGTGATCACCGGGACGGTGGGTATCAACTATTCCCATGAACTGATGCACCAGTCCAACAAGACAGAGCGCTTTCTGGGCGATGCGTTGTTGTCGATGGTGCTTTACTCGCATTTCCGGTCCGAGCACCTGTTGGTCCATCACCGGCATGTCGGCACCCCGCGCGATCCGGTCACGGCACGATACAACGAAGGCTTCCACCGTTTCTTTCCTCGGGTTCTTGTCGCCTCGTTCAAATCCGCGTTCAGGGCGGAAAAGGACATGCTGGCCCGCAAGGGCAAGCCCTGGACCGACCTGTCGAACCCGTTCTGGAAATACTGGGGCCTTCAGGGTCTTATGATCCTGCTTGCAATCCTCATCGGCGGGGTCGAGGGGTTGCTCTTGTTCCTGCTGCAGGCCGGCACCGCGATCTGGCAACTGGAGCTGGTCAACTATATCGAGCACTACGGCCTGACGCGGAAACATCTGGGCGATGGCAAGTATGAGCACGTCAAGCCGCAGCATAGCTGGAACGCGGCGCACAAGGCGTCGAACTGGCTGCTGATCAACCTGCAGCGCCATTCCGATCATCACTACAAGCCCAACCGCCGGTTTCCGCTCTTGCAGAACTACACAGAGGAAGAAGCGCCGCAATTGCCCTATGGCTATCCGGTCATGACCATGGCGGCGCTTGTCCCGCCGCTGTGGCGCCGGGTGATGAACCCTCGGGTACGGCGCTGGCGGGAAATGTATTATCCCGAGATCACGGATTGGACGCCCTACAACAAGGCGCAAAACCCGATGCCACGTCAGGCCTGACGGGCCGGCGCCGGGCGGCGTTCTGCGGTCATTTGGAAGCACTGGGCGCATGGAAACCGGCGGAGGGAATCGCCGGATTCCGCGCCAGGCGGTCTTCATCGAACCGTTGGTAATTCCCGTTTAAAAAGTCAAAAGGTCTGACATTTTATCGGTGGCCGCCGTCGATAACCGGGGCGTTTCGACGGCATTTCGAACACGGCCAGCCCTAGCCTACAACCGTATAATTGAACAAAGATTCAGTGAGTTGCACAAATTGCCACCAAACGCATCAAGGCTGCATGAACAGTGTGCATATATAAAACTGTAGTTTTAGATTTACAATTGTAATTGTCAAGTTTGTGTGACACTCTCACTCTAGGTTAGTGTCACTTTGCTAGCCTACAGTGGGGACGATTGGTCCAAGCCCGCAAAGGCGAGGTCTGGCTC
>JANSYB010000084.1 GCA_024742655.1 Paracoccaceae bacterium
TACACGGTGACCGACAACCAGGGCGGCACCGACACGGCGACCGTCACGATCACGGTCGACGCGGTCAATGACGACCCGGTGGCGAATAGCGATACAGCCAATACCGATTTCGGAACGGCGGTCGCCATTACAGTCCTGCCCAACGACACCGACGTGGACGGCGACACGCCGTCGGTCCTCGATGCGACGGATGGCGCCAACGGCACCACTGCAGTAAACGGTGACGGCACGATCTCCTACACGCCGAACGATGATTTCGAAGGGACCGACACGTTCACCTACACCATCACCGATGGAAATGGTGGCACGGACACCGCGACAGTTACGGTCACCGTGGCACCCGATCCGCGGGATGGTATCGTCGAAGGCACGGATATCGGTGAACTGATCGACGAGAGCTACGAGGGCGACCCAGAGGGCGACAAGATCGACAATGGCGATGCGCTGTTGCCGGGCGAGGGCCCCGAGGACGACATCGTTCTGGCCGGCGGTGGCAATGACACCATCGTCTCGGGTCTTGGTGACGACGATGTCGACGCCGGCACCGGCGATGACGATGTCACCACCGGCGCGGGCAGCGACAGCGTTCTGGGCGGTGACGGCAACGACACCATCGACACCGGCAGCGGCAACAATATCCTGGATTACGAGACGTTCGTGGGTATCCCGTTCGAAACCGGCGACGATCAGCTGGATGACAAGGACACCGTGATCGGCGGGGCCGGCGATGACAGCATCTCGACCGGCGACGATGCCGACTTCATCACCGGCGATCTTGGCAATGACACGATCGACGGTGGCATCGACGATGACACGATCAGCGGTGGTCTGGGGGATGACAGCATTGACGGTGGCCTCGGCTCCGACTCGATCGACGGTGGCCAGGGCAATGACACGATCATCGCGGGCATCGACGCCTTCTCGGACTATGTCGGCGACGACCCGAAGCTGCCCGATCCGTTCCTGATCGACCCGGCCACCGGTCTTCCGGCGCTGAGCGATCCGAACGAAGAGGATGGCAAGGATACCGTCAATGGTGGCGAGGGTGATGACCTGATCTTCACCGGCGACGACGATGACCAGATCACCGGGGGCACCGGCAACGATACAATCAACGCCGGTATCGACGACGACTCGGTTCAGGGCAACGACGGCAACGACAGCATCACCGGCAGCCACGGCTCGGACACGATCGACGGCGGTGACGGCGACGACACCATCTGGGGCGGCTTCGGAAACGACCCGCTGCCCGGAACCCTGGGCGAGGAGCCCGACGCGACCGACCCGGTCCCGGAGAATGGGCGCGACGTGATCGACGGTGGAGACGGCAACGACTTCCTCTATGGTGAGGACGACGACGACACCATCACCGGTGGCACTGGCAACGACTTCATCGATGGCGGCGTGGACGACGACTCGCTGCGCGGTCAGCAGGGGGATGACACCATCCTCGGCCAGGACGGTGATGACACGATCGGCGGTGGCGCGGGCAGCGACATCATCGACGGTGGCGACGGCGACGACTTCGTCGAAGGTGGTGCCGATGTGGACGTTATCCTGGGTGAGGCCGGCAACGACACGCTGTTCGGCAATGCCGATACCGATCTTATTCTCGGCGGTGACGATGACGACCAGATCTTTGGCGGTGACGGGGTCGACATTCTCGACGGCGAAGCCGGGAATGACACCGTCGACGGTGGCGCAGGTTCCGACCTGATCCTCGGGGAAGGCGGCGAAGACGAACTGATCGGTGCGGGCGGCGAGGACATCATCCTTGGCGGTACCGGTAACGATACCATCTACGGCGATGGTACTACCGGAGAAGGCAATACCGCGACAGGCGGCGCTGATATCCTGTTCGGTCAGGAAGGCGACGATATCATCATTGGTGGCACGGGCGACGACCTGATCGACGGTGCGGAAGGTGCCGACAGCATGTCGGGCGGCGATGACCAGGATACCTTCATCGAGGTCGGGCCGGGTGATGTCATCGACGGCGGCGAGGGCGGTGTGGACTTCGACACCATCGTTCTGTCGGGTCCGGCGCTGATCGACTACGATCCGGGCAACCCGGAAAACGGGACAATCACCTTCATCGACCTGACAACACAAAGCCCGATCGGCACGGCGACGTTCACCAATATCGAAAATGTCACCTTCGTGCAGCCGGATGCCAACCCGCCAGAAGCGGAGAACGACGACAACACTGATCCGGGCACCGATCCGATCGATGTGACGATCGACTTCGATGCGCCAGAGGATCTCCCATCGCCCCCGCCGCCGGCAGGTGCGCCCGAGGGGCATGTCGACGGCACCGATTCGGCGGATACGATGCTTCCGGGCTACGTGGATGTCGACGGCGATATCATGGATGGCGGTGACGCGATCCTGACCGGCGAAGTGGGCGACGACGATATCGTCCGGGCCTATGGTGGCGACGACTTCGTGGATGCCGGCCTCGGGGATGACGAAGTCTTTGCGGGCGACGGCGACGATACCGTCTTCGGTAACGCTGGCGATGACGTGCTGCGCGGCGAAGATGGTGACGATATCCTGGAAGGCAACGCGGGCGATGACCGTCTGCGTGGCGATGATGGCAACGATCTGGTTCTCGGATCGGTCGGCAACGACTCGCTGGAAGGCAATGGCGGTGACGACACCCTGCGTGGTGGCGACGACGAGGACCTGATGGTCGGTGGCGATGGCAACGACCTGCTCGACGGGGCCGTCGACGCGGCAACGCCCGGCGATGACGGGTCGAATGACCTTGCCCTCGGTGGGGCGGATGAAGACACATTCGTCAACTTCGGTCCCGGCGATATCGTTGACGGTGGTTCGACCGGTGTCGACAATGACACGCTCGACCTGACCGGCACGGCGCCCACCGGTGGCAGCCTTGTGATCGACATCACCGGGCCGGACTCGAATGGGAACGGTTCGGATGGAACCGTCACCTACTTCGACGACACCGGAACCGAAGTCGGGGTTCTGCGCTTCTCGGAAATCGAGAACATCATCCCCTGCTTCACGCCGGGCACCGTGATCGCGACCCCGAAAGGCGAGCGTCTGGTGGAAGAGCTGCGCGAAGGCGACCGGATCATCACCCGCGACAACGGTCTGCAGGAGATCCGCTGGGTCGGCCGTCGTGACCTCTCGGGTCAGGAACTGGCCCAGGCCCCGCATCTCAAGCCGGTCCTGATCCGCGCGGGCGCGCTCGGTCAAGGCCTGCCGGAGCGTGACATGATGGTCTCGCCGCAGCACCGTCTGCTGATCAACAACGATCGCGCCGCGCTCTATTTCGAAGAGCGTGAGGTTCTGGCCGCGGCCAAGCACCTGACGGGCATGGAGGGCGTGGACAGTGTCGAGGCCAGCTCGATCAGCTACATCCACTTCATGTTCGACCAGCACGAGGTGGTGCTGTCCAACGGGTCCTGGACAGAAAGCTTCCAGCCTGGTGAGCAGGTGCTTGACGGGATGGGCAACGCGCAGCGCAACGAGATCTTCGAACTCTTCCCCGAACTGGCCGAGAAAGAAGGGCTCGAAAGCTATCAGGCTGCGCGCCGGTCGCTCAAGAAGCACGAGGCACGCCTGTTGGTAAAGTAACCGAATGCAGCCGGCCGGCCCCTGCCAGGGCCGGCCAACCCGGAATCGGTTGAGGGGGCTGTCCCGGTTTCGATCCTGACAATCCCGGCTTAGGCCGGGATTGTCTTTTTGCGCAGGTTCGGGTCAGACGACCTGTCACGATGCGAAGGTCGCAATTATGACCACCGACATTGGAAACTTTCTGAATTATATCAATGCTCTGCCTGAGATTGGAGTGCCCGCGCCGCCGTCGGGGTGTCGCCCGCCGATCCCGATATGCCGAGCCCTGATTGACGGGATTTCCGGCGGCATGCGGGCAGGGCGTCCAGTTCCGGCTTGGCCTCAGTCAGGCCGGTGGAGAGAACGATCCCGGTCTTGCCATTGCGATTGGTGAAACCGGTCGCATGTCATTTCCATGATTGATATCTGGTTCTTAGTTCTTGTCGCGGGCGCGCCATGCGGCCCAGTCTTCGGGGGTGTCCAGGTCGGTGCTGGCGTGATCGCCGGGCAGGGGCACGGTCACCAGCGCCTCGTTGGCCATTACCTCGCGTGCGCCGCTGTCCCCTGTGACCGCGGCCAATTGCCGAAACAGGCGTCGGGGAAAGACCACGGGATGCCCGGGCTGACCAGATTGCGACACGGCGCGATGCACCCCGTCGGGGGCCTGCGCAAAGGCGGATAGCACGGTCCGAATGTCCTGCGTCGTCACGTCGGGCATATCGGCGAGCAGGATCATCAGGCCCGCCGGGGCAGGGTGCGCGTCGCTTGCCCAACCTGCGCCATGACGCAGCGAGACGGACATCCCTTCGCGCGCGTCAAGCGGCGGGCCGATCGTCAGGTTCGGGTGGTCGAGCGTGGTCAGGGCCGCGACACGGCCGGGTCGATCCTGCGGCACGGTCACCAGAACCTTGCAGCCTGTCCTGAGCGCGCGCCCGACCGTCCGCAGCAGGAGCGGCACACCGTCGATCTCTTCCATCAGCTTGTCGCGCCCGCGCATGCGCGACGAGGACCCGGCAGCGGGTACGAGGATTGCAACACTGTCCATCGCGGCAAGTCTAGCCGCGCATCCGTGCCCCGTCAGGATCAAAAAGCGCCTCTGTGATCAGCCGGGCCGGGCGCATCTCGCCCAGGATTTCGATTTCGGCCTGCAGCCCCTCCACGGCCTTGTCGCGCGTGATCAGGGCCAGCGCGATGGATTGGCCCGCATGGTGCGAATACCCGCCCGAGGTGCAGAACCCCTGAACCTCGCCATCGATCCAGACAGGCTCGTACCCGTTCACATCCGCATCCAGCGCCTCGACCGCGAAGCTGACCAACTGCCGGCTGGCCCCCTGTGCCCGCTCGGCCTCGGCCGCGGCGCGGCCGATGAAATCGGTGTTCTTGGACCAGCTGATGAAGCGATCCATGCCGGTTTCGCCGGGGGTGTAATCGGGCGAGAACTCGTTCAGCCACGACCCGAAGAAACGATCCAGACGCAGCGACATCATCGCCCGCATGCCGAAGGGACGCATGCCGCGCTTTTGTCCTTCGGTCCACAGCACATCCCAAAGCGCGCGTTGTGCCATCGGATCGCAGTAGATCTCGTACCCGAGATCGCCGGTATAGCTGACCCGTTGGATCAGGCAATCGACCATACCCACGGTCACGTGACGCAGATCCATGAAACGCATGTCATCGACGATCTGCCGCGTGCACGCGGCCAGCACCTCGCGCGCCTTCGGCCCCGCGATCTGGAATCCGTTCAGGCGATCCGAGATGTTTTCGACCGTCACGCCCTCGGCCTCGTTATGCTGGAACCAGCGCATGTGATAGGCCTGCGCGCCATAGGAAGCGGTCAGCTGGAACGCCTCATCGGAGAGGCAGGACACGGTGAAATCCCCGATGAGCCGCCCCTTGGGCGACAGCATCGGGGTCAGGCTGACCCGGCCCGGTTTCGGGATCCGCCCCGCCATGATCCGGTCCAGCCAGTCGCGCGCACCCGGGCCGGTCACCAGGTATCTGCCAAAGTTGTGAACCTCATTTATTCCAACGGCTTGGCGGACAGACTTCACCTCACGCGCGGTGGCCTCCCACGCGTTGGAACGGCGGAAGCTCGGTGTTTCGAAACGCGGCTCATCCGCTTCGGCGAAGTAGTTCACGACCTCCAGCCCGAATTGATGGCCCCAGACCGCGCCCATGGCATCGAACACGTCATACATCGGGGTGGTGCGGAACGGGCGCGCGGCGGGCAGTTCCTCGTTCGGGTAGGCCACGGAAAAGCGTTTCTGATAGTTCTCGATCACCTTGGGCAGGGTATAGCCGGGCGTGATCCAGTCGCCGTAGCGCGCCACGTCCATGGCCGAGACATCGCGCTCGCATTCGCCCTCGACCATCCATTGCGCCAGCATCAACCCGACACCGCCACCCTGGCTGAAGCCCGCCATGACACCGCAGGCCGACCAGTAGTTGCGCAGGCCCGGCACGGGGCCCACCAGCGGGTTGCCATCGGGGGCAAAGGTGAAGGGGCCGTGGATAACGGATTTCACCCCCGCCCGCTCCAGTGCGGGGAAGCGTTTGTAAGCGAAATCAATGGACTGCTCGATCTTGTCAAAGTCATCGGGCAACAGCTCATGCCCGAATTCCCATGGCGTGCCGTCGATGGACCAGGCGCGGCAGGGTTGTTCGTAGAAACCGATGCACAATCCGCGCCCCTCCTGGCGCAGATAGCTTTCGCCGGCGGGATCCATGACATGGGGATGCTCTGCGCCGCCATCGATGATCGCGGCGATTTCCGGCACCTCCTCGGTCACGAGGTACTGGTGTTCCATCGGGTAGATCGGCACGAACACGCCGGCCATCGCGCCCAACTCGCGCGCCCAGAGGCCGGCGGCATTGACCACGTGCTCGGCGTGAATGGTGCCCTTGTCGGTGACCACGTCCCAACCGCCATCGGCGCGCGGGTTGGTTTCCAGTACCTTGCAATGGGTTTCGATCGTGGCCCCGCACATGCGCGCGGCCTTGGCATAGGCGTGGGTGGTACCTGACGGGTCGAGATGGCCGTCAAGCGGATCGTAGAGTGCGCCAATGATTCCTTTGGTGTTGGTCACGGGGGCGATATCGCGAATCTCGTCGGGGCCGACGATCTCGGTTTCCAAGCCCATGTAACGGTGCTTGGCCCGCTCGGCGAGCAACATATCCATCCGGTCGCGGTTATCGGCCAGCGTCACGCCGCCCACGTGATGCAGCCCGCAGGACATACCGGTGATCTCTTCCAACTCCTTGTAAAGCTTGATGGTATAGCCCTGCAGTGCGGCCATGTTGGTGTCGCCGTTCAGCGTATGAAACCCGCCCGCCGCATGCCAGGTCGAGCCCGAGGTCAGTTCGGAGCGTTCGATCAGCATCACGTCTGACCAGCCCAGCTTGGTCAGGTGATAAAGCACACTGCATCCGACGACGCCTCCGCCGATCACGGCCACGCGGGTTGTGGTTTTCATTGCACTCTCCCTATGAAAATCTTGCTGCCAGACTGTCGTTTTGACCCGATGCGGCATGTCCGTTTGCGACAGTATGTGTCGGTCGGCGCGTCATGCGCAATCGTGAGGTGATCTGAAGGTGCGCCTGTGGCGCGCAGTCTGTCTCGTCGTTGCCCTCTGGGCGCCTCCTCGGAGCAAAGGGTGACGCGACGCGGCTTGCGGCACTCTGCGCCATTTTTTGATGTCGGATGCCTTCGGCGGGGATATTTGTGGCCAGAAGAAACAGGGGTCTTGATTTCATCGTTCCCGAAATACTCCGGGGAGTTTGAGGGGCTGGCCCCTCAAGGCCTGCGTGGCACGAACGCAAATGCAACATGGGTGGCGCCGCCACGCCGGTGGGGAGGGCTGCCGTTTCGCAAGAGCGTGTTGCCGCAAAGCGAAAATTCCTGACGCAAACCGACAGGACAGAACCGACCCTTGCGACCGATGATGTCGGGAACGGGCAAGTGCCGCACGGTGTGGCCAGCCAGTATAGTCAGGTCAACGGACCCAAGGGAA
>JANSYB010000050.1 GCA_024742655.1 Paracoccaceae bacterium
CTCACCGTGCAATACTTGCACGGAAGTTTTCGAGCGAGGATGACCTAACATATTGATAATACTGGTCGGAGTGAGAGGATTCGAACCTCCGGCCCCTGCCTCCCGAAGACAGTGCTCTACCAGGCTGAGCTACACTCCGACCGTGAGGCAGCGGATTAAACCCGATCGCTGAGATATGCAAGGGTGTCTGTACCCATCGCATACCGGGCCATCGCCCATCCCGGCCCTTCCTGCTTGCCAAGCCGAAGTCGCCACCGCAAACTCGGCGAGGAGGCCCGGGATTGACCCATGACATCTTTCTGATTCTCGGCGGGATCGGTCTTTTTCTGTTCGGCATGAAGATCATGACCGAAGGACTGCGGGCCGCAGCCGGTGCGCGTCTGCGGCAATTGCTCGCCTCGTTCACGACAACGCCCCTGACAGGTGTGGCAAGTGGGGCGGCGGTGACCGCCCTTGTCCAGTCGTCAAGCGCCACGACGGTCATGACCGTGGGATTCGTCGGTGCCGGCCTGATTACCTTTCCGCACGCCATCGGCGTCCTTCTGGGGGCCAATATCGGCACAACGGTCACCGGCTGGATGATCACGATCCTCGGGTTCAAGCTACAGCTGGGCACGCTTGCTCTGCCCGGCCTCTTCGTTGCCAGCATGACGGCCCTGCTGGCGCATGGCCACCTGGCCCGCATTGCCCAGGTCGTCGCAGGATTGTGCCTGCTGTTCATCGGCCTCGACATGATGAAGGAGGCAGCAAGCCAGTTCGGCGATCTCGTCACGCCATCGCATCTGCCATCGGGCGGGGCGGAGGCGATGCTGGCCCTGATCGGGATCGGGATTGCGATGACGGTCGTCATGCAGTCATCCAGCGCGGCCATGGCCGTGGCGCTGGTGTTTCTCAGCACGGCATCGATCAGTTTCGATCAGGCCGCCGCCATCGTGATCGGCACCAATATCGGCACGACGGTGACCGCCATTCTGGCCAGTGTCGGGGGCTCTCACAGGATGCGCCAAACCGCGGTGGCCAACCTGTTGTTCAACCTCGGAACGGCCATTGTCGCTTTGGCCGTGCTGTTGGGTTTCGGCACCTTGCTGGGACAGGTCGCGTCAGCGACCGGGGCCGAGACGGCGCTTGTCCTGTTTCACACCGGATTCAACGTGATCGGGACGTTGATCTACCTGCCTTTCGTGTCTGGATTTGCCAGGATGGTCGAGCGGCTGATTCCCGATGCAGATGGTGGGCTGACACGCGATCTGGACGACGCGCTCTTGAATGACGAGGGCGCCGCGATGGATGCGGTGCAAACCTGTATCGCCTTGGTCACTGCCCGGATGTTCGAGGCGCTTGGACGGGCACTTGCGCCACAATCGGACTTGCGCGCGCTTTCGGCGGTGCAAACGACACTGGCACCGGCTCTGGACGAGTTGGCGGACTATGCGTCACGGATCACCATTCCCGACGCCAAAGGCCCGGAGCGGGACCGCCACGCGGCGCTTCTGCATCAGATCGACCATCTCAGGCGCCTGTTGCACCGCAGCGAGCGCAAGTCGCTGATCCCCGTTGCCTTGCGCGATACCGAATTGCAGCGACCCGCAAGATACCTTGGTGAACTCCTGAGGCGCACGGTCGATCTGCGTGATCCCGGCGCCTGTGCCACACGGCTGGAATGGCTGTCCGACCTGATCGAGGGTCGGGCCAAGCGGCACCGCCGCGCCTCCTTGCTACAAGAGCATGTCGGATTGATCTCGGTTTCTGAAATGTTCGAACGCACCGACGCGTTGCGGTGGCTGCAACGGGTGGCTCACCACGTCGCGCGGATCGCGCATTACGATGCCTGCACGCATCCGGATGCAGGATTGTCCCCGGCGACCGAAAAGGGTCCGGCCGCCGAGGCCATAATCGACAAGAATTAGACGCTTGTGTCCAGCGCAGCGATGACCGCGTCGCCCATTTCCGATGTCGATACGGGCTGCACGCCTTCCTCGCCAAGAAGGTCCGCGGTGCGCAGGCCATCGGCCAGGACTTGCTCGACCGCGGCCTCGAGCCGGGCGGCCTCGTCGCCCTGATCAAAGCTGTAGCGCAGCGCCATGGCAAAGCTGAGGATGCACGCGATCGGGTTGGCCTTGCCCTGTCCGGCGATATCGGGCGCAGAGCCGTGTACCGGCTCATAAAGCGCCTTGGGCCGGCCATTGGCCATTGGTGCGCCGAGGCTGGCCGAGGGCAGCATGCCAAGGCTGCCGGTCAGCATGGCCGCCGCATCCGACAGAAGGTCACCGAACAGATTGTCGGTCACGATCACGTCGAACTGTTTGGGCCAGCGGCACAGCTGCATCGCGCCGGCATCGGCATACATATGGCTCAGTTCCACGTCCGGGTAATCCTCGTCGTGCACCTTCTGCACCACCTCGCGCCACAGGATGCCGGATTCCATCACGTTGGCCTTCTCCATCGAGCAGACCTTGTTGTTGCGCTTGCGCGCCAGTTCGAACGCCGAACGCGCCACGCGGTCGATCTCGGATTCGGTATAGCGTTGCGTGTTGATGCCCACGCGCTCATTGCCTTCCTTGATGATGCCGCGCGGCTCACCAAAGTAGATGCCCGAGGTCAGTTCCCGCACGATCACGATATCGAGGCCAGCGACCACGTCCCGCTTCAGGCTGCTGAAATCGGCCAGCGCGTCGAAACATTGCGCCGGGCGCAGGTTGGCGAACAGGTCCATCTCCTTGCGCAGACGCAGCAGGCCGCGCTCGGGTTTGACCGAGAAATCCAGATCATCGTATTTCGGCCCGCCCACGGCGCCCAGCAGCACAGCATCCACCTCCTGCGCCTTGGCCATCGTATCGTCATGCAGCGGCGTTCCGTGCTTGTCATAGGCCGCCCCGCCCACGAGATCCTCGCTGACGTCGAAGGCCAGACCGCGTTTTGCGCCGAACCAGTCAATGACCTTGCGGACTTCGACCATGACCTCCGGGCCGATGCCGTCACCGGCCAGTATCAGAAGCGAGGGATTGCTCATCGGGGGATTCCTTCCAGATTTCAAACTGGACTACCGCCTAGCCCGAAGGTGCCGGAGCGTCAAGAATTCGGGCATACCCCGGCCCGGCGCATGCGCCGGGATCAATTGAGAAGAAGGTCCGCCCAGACAAGCCGGTGACGGCTGGCCTGTTGCGCAATCGCGGCGGCTTGTGTGCCCTGTGCGGGCCAGTCCACGCCACTTTCCGCGATGGTCAGGTCATGCGATGGCAGGATGTAACTGACGCGCAAATGCCCCGGTTCCGGCACGGGCCATGCCACCGTGTCCAGACGTGGATCGCCCCGATGACCGGCGCCTTGGGTCACCGCGCCGGCCCGACGCGGGGCCGGATCCTGCAGACGCGGATCAGACAGGATCGTAAGGATCGCCTCCTTGCGCCCATCCCCATCGACCGGGTCGAGATTGAAATCCCCCAGGATCACGAAGTCAGTCCCAGGGGCGCGGCCAACCTCGCCATCCAGAAACCGTTTCCAGAACAGGATCTCGTCGCGATTGCGCAGGCCGTTGCGATCCTCGGGGCCGTCAAAAACAGGCGGCGCGGCGTGGAATGCAAGCAAGTGTATCTTCTTTTCGCCCACCATCACCGGCACGACCCAATGCCCGACGGATGACAGGCGCTGCACCGCCTGCACCTCTTCGGACCAGAATGCGCCACCATCCACAGTCTGCGGCAGCTTGGCCCCGGGCAGATCCCGCCACAAAAGAGCGCTGAAATCCTGCACATTGGCCCGGTCGATCGGGTAGCGCGACAGTATGGCCATACCACCCTGCCCCGCGAAAAACCCGTAACTCTGCGCATCCCTTGGCCCGCCCCGTCGCCCATCGGCGTCAAGATCCAGCCCCGTGAACATGCCCGTATTGGGGCGCAGGGCGAAAAGATGTGGATAGGCAAGGTCGTGCGCCGCGATCCTGTCGCGCAAGGCCGTCAGCGCCCGCAACCCGTGATCATAATCCAGCCCCTGCAACAGCAGGACATCAGGCGCGTTGCGGGCAATCACCCGCGCTACGGCGTCGATCTGGGTGTCCTTGCCCCGCAGGATGTCGCGCAACAAAAGGCCCGGTCCCTTGCGGTGCAACTCCGTTTGATAGGTTGCGATGCGGAGGCGATCCTGGGCGACCAGGGGTCCAGCCCCGACCAGCGTGACGAGCCCGCACAGCCCAGCGATCAGGCCTGCTGCAATCCCTCTTCGGCCTGCGCCTTGGCGTAGACGCGGCGGCGCTTTTCCTCGATCAGTTCGGCCACCCGCATCAATGCGATGCCGCGCATCAACAGGCTTGCCGGAAGAAAGGCCCATACCGTCATCGTCCAGATCATCGTTTGCAGGCTTTCGAGCGAGACCGGCTGAATCACGTAAGAGGCCGCCTTCACGATCGCCGGGATCAAGAATGGCAGCAAAATCCCTAACACAGTGTTAAGGGCGGCATCCCTTTTGAGACGCTCAACGATGTCGCCCCCTCGGGTCGGATCAAAAAGCGGCAGGTTGACCCAGACGTTGAACGCCCCGTTGCGCATCGGCCAGCCGAAAAGGCGCACCATCGAGAGAAAGATGAGAACCATCAACAATGACACGCTATAGGCCACCCCCGCCGACATCCGAACCGTCTGCACCATCTCGAACGGTGTGTTGTCCGGCAGCATCAGCATCATCAACTGAACCGGCGAAAACGGGAAATCCATCAGCTCCCCGATGGACTGCGCCACGTAGCTGATGATCAGGGTCAATGCACTTGGCTCTGTCTGGCCGCGCGCAACGATCGACAGACACACCACCACCGAGGCGATCGCGAAGAACTTCAACCGGTTGAACGGCGGGGCAAAGCGAAACTCGACGATGCTGGGATAGCGGCCGAAATACTCGATGAAGGTGAGCAGGGAAAACAATATGGCAATGACAACGACGATCTGCGCCGTGTCCATCGCGACCGATGGTAACACGAGCGCCGGAGTCGCCACCAGCAATGCCACAAGCATGGCGCGCGTCAGCGCACTGATTATCTGAGAAACCACTGCACGTTTCCCTTCATATGGACTGACCCGGTTCTCTGCCGAGCCATTGTTCCATTGTGGGACCGTCGATTGTGACGGCCTGCCTCATTCTTGCCCAATTTCTGCCTTCTTTCGCCTTCCAGCTCAAGACATGTATTGCTTAGACTTGGAATTTCCGGCGAATTGAGGGAACGAGTGGTGCGGGATTGCATCAATTTCAGAACAGAAATATGGCACCCTTGCGCCTGCACACCACATCTTGTGGATCACGCATTTTCCACCACAAATAAACGTGCAAAATCAATTAAATAGCTGTTCATTCTTCTGCTCAAAAAAAGACGCCGCCCCCAAGGGGACGGCGCTTGATCGGTCAGAAACGGGTCAGACCCAGGGCCGCTCCGCCGAGGCACGCGCCTCGAACGTGTCGATGGCGCCGACCTTTTCCAGGGTCAGGCCGATATCGTCGAGGCCTTCGAGCAGGCAATGCTTCTTGAAGCTGTCCACTTCGAAGGCAAAGCTGTCGCCGTCGGACGTCGTGACGGTCTGTTCTTCGAGATCGACGATGATGCGGGCATTCGCACCCTTCTCGGCGTCTTTCATCAGAACATCCACCTGATCCTGCGGCAGGGCGATCGGCAGGATGCCGTTCTTGAAACAGTTATTGTAGAAAATATCGGCAAAGCTGGGCGCGATCACGCAGCGGATACCGAAATCCTTGAGCGCCCAGGGCGCGTGTTCACGGCTTGAGCCGCAGCCGAAATTGTCGCCCGCCACGAGGATTTCCGCCTCGCGGTATTGCGGCTTGTTGAGCACGAAATCGGGGATCTCCTCACCGTTATCATCATAGCGCATCTCGTCGAACAGGTTCACGCCCAGGCCCGAGCGCTTGATCGTTTTCAGGAACTGCTTGGGGATGATCATGTCGGTGTCGATATTGACCAGCGGCATCGGCGCCGCGATCCCTGTGAGTTTTTCGAATTTTTCCATTTTTTTCTCCTTGGAACGGGTGGCGGGCCAAAGCCCGCCCTACACCTTGGGTAGGCCGGGCTTCAGCCCGGCACACCGTTTCACATCAACTCGCGCACGTCGGTCAGCTTGCCCGTGACCGCCGCCGCGGCCGCCATCGCGGGCGACATCAGGTGCGTGCGTCCGCCGCGGCCCTGGCGGCCCTCGAAGTTGCGGTTCGAGGTGGCCGCACAGCGCTCTCCCGGAGAAAGCTGATCGGGGTTCATGGCAAGGCACATCGAACAGCCCGCAAGGCGCCATTCGAACCCGGCCGCCTTGAAGATGTCGGCCAGGCCCTCTTCCTCGGCCTGCGCACGCACAAGGCCCGAACCCGGCACCACCATGGCACGCATGCCGTCCTTGATCTTCTTGCCCTTGAGGATCTCGGCCGCGGCGCGCAGATCCTCGATCCGGCCGTTGGTGCACGAGCCGATGAAGACCGTGTCGATCTCGATCTCGTTGAGTGGCGTGCCCGGCTTGAGATCCATGTAGTCCAGCGAGCGCTTGGCCGCACCCACCTTGCCGCCCTCGAAATCCTCGGGCGCGGGGACCGACGCCGTGATCGGCAGCACGTCCTCGGGCGAGGTGCCCCATGTCACGACAGGGGCGATATCCTCGCCCTTGATGGTCACGACCTTGTCCCAATGCGCGTCGTCATCCGAATAAAGCGTCTTCCACCAGTTCATCGCGGCCTCCCACTGCGCGGCCTTGGGGGCGTGGGGGCGGCCCTTGATATACTCGAACGTCTTTTCGTCCGGCGCGATCAGCCCGGCGCGCGCACCGCCCTCGATCGCCATGTTGCAGACGGTCATGCGCCCTTCCATGGAAAGGTCGCGAATGGCCTCACCACAATATTCGATGACATAGCCGGTGCCGCCGGCCGTACCGGTTTCACCAATCACCGAAAGGGTGATGTCCTTGGCCGTGACACCGGGGCGCAGCTTGCCAGTGATCTCGACCTTCATGTTCTTGGATTTCTTCTGGATCAGGGTCTGGGTGGCCAGGACATGTTCCACCTCGGACGTTCCGATGCCGTGGGCCAGGGCCCCGAAGGCGCCATGCGTGGCGGTATGGCTGTCACCGCAGACCACGGTCATTCCCGGCAAGGTCCAGCCCTGTTCCGGGCCCACGATATGCACAATGCCCTGCCGGATATCGTCGACCGGGTAATAGTGAATACCGAAATCCCTGGCGTTCTTGTCCAGCGCGGCCACCTGGATGGCCGAATCCTCGGTCATGTTCTTGGGGTCTTCGCGGCCCGGGGTGGTGGGCACGTTGTGATCGGGCACGGCGATCGTTTTGTCGGGTGCCCGCACCGTGCGACCTGCCATGCGCAACCCTTCGAAGGCTTGTGGGCTGGTCACCTCGTGCACGAGGTGACGGTCGATATACAGAAGGCAGGTGCCGTCATCGGCCTCATGGGCGACATGGGCATCCCAGATCTTGTCATAGAGTGTCTTGGGGGACATGGGTCCTCTCCCGTAGGTTTTGAAATTTGCAGGGTCGACAGGGATGGTCCGCCCTATAGGCGGGCGAGAATGGTCAGGGTCGCGCCAAAGAAGCGCCAGGGCAGGCGCGCGCGGTCATCCATGTCGAAAATCCGTGTCATGCCCTGTCAGATACATACGCAGGGTGAGTCTATCAAGGGAAAGTGACGGCGTGGCCGACCTCAGACCTTGCCCTCGAAATCCTTGTGGATGAGTTTGCAGTCACAATAGGGGCATTCGACCCAGCCAAGCTCAAGCGGAATCTGCAGCCAGACACGCGGATGCCCAAGTGCCCCCTCGCCCCCGTCGCAGGCCACGCGGTAGCTATCGACGATCTTGACTTCGGGCGCTTCGGTGGCCATCGGGGCGTTTCCTTTCGGCTGCAAATCCTCTAGGTGCGAATATGGTCGAAGGCAATGCCGGGGGCAAGGGCAGGGATGAGCGCAAACGCCATTGAAATCAGGGGGCTGCAAAAGACCTATGCCGCGCGCAAGGGCGAGCCGGGCAAACAGGCCCTCAAAGGCATAGATCTGGATATCCCCGCCGGATCCGTTTTTGGCCTTTTGGGCCCCAATGGTGCGGGGAAATCGACACTGATCAACATTTTGGCCGGTCTGGTTCTGAAAAGCGCCGGACAGGTGACGATCTGGGGTTTCGATCAGGATGTGAACCCGCGCCAGAGCCGCGCGGCCATCGGTGTCATGCCGCAGGAACTCAACCTCGATCCGTTCTTCACCCCGCGCGCCGCACTGGAAGTGCAGGCCGGGCTCTACGGTGTGCCCAAAAGCCAGCGGCGCAGCGATGAGATCCTGCGCCTGGTAGGGTTGCAGGACAAGGCCGAGGCCTATGCGCGCACCCTGTCGGGGGGCATGCGGCGGCGGCTATTGCTGGCCAAGGCACTGGTGCATCACCCTCGCATCCTTGTGCTCGATGAGCCGACGGCCGGCGTCGATATCGAACTGCGCCAGATGTTGTGGGAAAACATCCGGCAACTGAACAAAGAGGGCATGACGATCATCCTAACCACGCATTACCTTGAGGAGGCCGAGGAAATGTGCGGCGAAATCGCCATCATCAACGAGGGCAGCCTCGTGGCACGCGACAGCACCGCGAACCTGCTGGGCCGGCTGGATGGCAAGACGATGATCATCCACCCCGATAAACCCTGTGACACGCTGCCGGAGGCGGACGGAATCGCGGTGGAGCGGCGCGCGGACGGTGCGCTTGCACTGTCTTATAAATCATCGCAAATGCCGGCCGAGGCGGTGCTTGAGGCCGTGCGGAGCGCGGGCATTTCCATCCGAGACGTCAAGACCGAGCAGGCAGACCTCGAAGACGTGTTCCTTGAATTGACGCGAAACCGTTAGACCCGAAAACCTCGATGCGGCCGGGCGACCTTGTGTCCGCGGTCAACTTGACGCATGGTCGGCAATTAAAGCATTTTTTTCAGGAGCGTGGTTTTGGCGATAGCCCGGCTTTTGCAACTCCTGATCGCCTGTCTTGTCATCGGTTCCATGGCCGTTGCCCTGACCATCTCTTTTGCCGCACTGATCTATGCAGGCCCGCTGTCCGCCTTTCTGGGACA
>JANSYB010000333.1 GCA_024742655.1 Paracoccaceae bacterium
AGGTCGGGGCCGCGCTGGAAGGCGCACCCAGCTGCAACGGCTGGACCTACTGGTGCATCAAGCGCGACGGCAAGCCCGTGTCGATCGATGTCTTCCGCCAACAGATCCGCGCCGAGATGGCGGACCGCCCGAACTGAATTTCACAAGAACACCGCCGGTGCCTGTGGCCTGACACATGGCACTTACCTTCTGCCCCGTCCTCCTCCAGAGGCGGGGCATTTTTTCTTTCGGCGATCATCGGCCGGGTCGAAGATGTCAGAGAAGAGGCCCTGCCACACAGGATACATTTGCGTTCCGGCCACGCAGACCTTGGGGGTTCCACCCCCAAACCCCCGAGGTATTTCCGACCAGATGAAGACAAGCCGCAATGTGCCTTTCACTGTTCCCCAAATACTCCCGCCGGAGGCATCCCGCCTGCACCGACAGCGCCATTTTTCGAAAGACGCGTCGCGTTTCCACTCGCGCCGAGGAGGCGCCCGGAGGTCAACGACGAGAGAACCTGCGCGCCACAAGGCGCCCGTCAAAGATTCGAAATCGGCTATCGTGACAATTCTAAGAGGCCATGTCCCTCACGGCCGTCAACAGCCGCGCCACCTCGGCCTCGGTGTTGTAGTGGCACATCGAGATGCGGATGCAGTCCGTCAGACCAAGCGGTTCAAGCACGTTTCCGCTGTAGTGGTCGGCCTTGCGGATATGCGTGCGGATGCCCTGCTGGTTCAGCGTCTCGACGACCTCGGCGGACGGTGTGTCTTTCAGCGCGATACAGACCAGCCCCTCGCGTGCCGGGTTGTCCGCACCGGCCAGGATAGTCACATGCTCCATGTCCCGCAGTCCTGCAAGGTTGCCCGTGCCGTTGATCATGGCGTTCGTCAGATGCGTCTCGTAAGCGCGGATTTCCCGACCCGCCGCGTTGATCCGCGCCCGACGGTCGGTTTCGTCCGAGACCTGTTCGCCCAGCCATTCGAAATAGGCCACCACGTCAGACATCGTCGCATAGGATCCCGCATCGCGCGTGCCCAGTTCCCATCCGCTTTCCGGCGCGCCGATCAGCTTGTCATGCGGCAGCGCGGTCATCCGGTCGGATATCCACGCGATGCCATAGCCATGCCGCGAAAACACCTTGTAGGGCGAAATGGCATAGCCGTCGGCATCATAGGCCGCAAGGTCAAGCTGTCCGTGGGCGGCATGCTGAATGCCGTCGACGACGATCAGGCAATCGGGGGAAACGTCGCGGATCGCCTTTGAGATCGCGGCGACATCCATGCCGATCCCCGTCACCGGCGAAGCATGCACGATGGTCGCCACGGCCACATCCGGTGTCATCTGCGCGGCATAGGCCGCGGGTGTGACCCTGCCCGTGTCGTTATCATGCTGCACGTTCACATAATCCAGCCCCGCGATCTCTGCCCATCGCCGCGCGGCGCTGCGCGTGGCGGGATGCTCGATCGAGGAGCCGATCACCTTATTGCCCCTGGGCGCGCCCAGGCAGGCCGTCCGGATCATACGGAACAACAGCTCGGTCCCGCTTTCTCCTGCAAAGAACTGTCCCGAGGGCGCATTCATGAAAACGGCCAGATCGGCCTTGGCCTTGTCGATCACGTTCTGCGTGGCCTGACCCGCCGGGTTCATGCGGCCCGGGTTGTCCGGGATGGATGCGAAAAAGGCCGCGGTTTCCACGACCGATTTCAGGGTCAGCGCCCCGCCGGCGTTCTCGAAGAAGATACGCGGCCCCTGGAACGGGCAGCTGTCCACGTGGGCGAACCGGTCGCGGATCGCATCTATCAGGTGCGGGCTATCCTGGATCATGTCTATGCCTCGTCTTGTCCGGCCTCATGCCGCGCGATGAGGCCATGACCACCCGGAGTGTCAAGGCAAAACGTGGCCTTGAAAGCTATTCCCCGTAAGGCACCCAGACAGTCTTGACCTCGGTCGCGGCATCGAGGAAGGCGCGTGTGTCGCGCTCGTCATACCAGTCACGCACCTGCCCGTTGTTGACCCATGTCCGTTTCAGGTTCGTGGCACTGGCGCGCTCGATCTCTTCGAAGATATCCGAAGACGAAAAGCTCCAGACCGCGTCCACGTCCATGTGGCCGGCAAGGACAGGTGCAAGGTCGGTATGTGGTCCGGTCAGGATGTTCGCCACCCCGGCGGGCACGTCCGAGGTCTCCAGGACCTGAACGAAATCAAGCGCCGTCAGCGGGAAAGGCTCGGAGGCAACCAGCACTGCCCGGTTGCCCATCGCCATCGCCGCGCCAAGCACCGACACCAGCCCCAGGAGCGGTGCGTCATCGGCACAGACCGCGCCGATCACGCCGACCGGTTCGCGCAGCGCCATCGCCATGCCGCGCAGCGGCACATTTTGTGCGGTGCCCGCGGACTTGTCTGCCCAGGCCGCCCAGGTGAACAGGCGCGAAATGCAGGCCTCCACCTCGCGCTTGCCGCCGCGCTTGCCGGTCATCGCGTCAAGACCGGCGGCGAATTCATCGGAGCGGACCGCAAGATTCTCCGCCATGAAATAGAGGATCTGCGCGCGGGCATGGCCCGTCGTCCTGCCCCAGCCCGCGGCGCCGCGCGCGGCCTCGACCGCGTTGCGGATATCCTTGCGGTTGGCGACCGGAACCTGACCAAGCAGCTTGCCGGTCTTGCCATACACGTTACGCGAATAGCCGCTGTCGGGCCGCGCCTGCTTGCCCGCGATGTAAAGCTTCAGCGTCCGGTCGATACCCGTCGCGGGATCGCCATTGCCGGGGAAGGGAAGGATCTGGTCAAGCGCCTTTGTCCGGCCCTTGGGCCGGGTGTAGGCCGACAGCCCTTCCCATCCGCCTTCGCGGCCGAAACCGCTTTCACGAACGCCGCCAAAGGGGGCGGCGGCGTCGAACATGTTGGTGCCGTTGACCCAGACCACCCCGGCGGCCAGCTTCGGCGCGATGTCGAGGGCAAGGTTCACGTTCTCCGACCAGACCGAGGCCGCGAGGCCGTAGCGCGTGTTGTTGGCAAGGCTGATCGATTCCGCGGGGGTCCGGAACGTGGTGGAGACAAGGACCGGGCCAAAAATCTCCTCCTGCATCAGCGGATCGGAGGGCGCCAGCCCGGTGATCAGCGTGGGCGGATAGAACGCGCCTTCGGCAGGCAGGACCATCTCGGGGCTATACCGCGCGCCGGCCTTGCAGGCCTCGACCATCTTCGCCACGCACGACAAATGTTCCGGGTCGATCATCGCGCCGATGTCGATGCACTTGTCCAGGGGGTTGCCCATTCGCAGGGTCGCCATACGGGCGCGCAGTTTCTCGTGGAAGCGGTCGGCGATGCCCTCCTGCACCAGCAGGCGCGAACCCGCGCAACAGACCTGTCCCTGATTGAACCAGATCGCATCGACCAGCCCCTCGACCGCGCTGTCGAGATCGGCGTCGTCGAACACGATGTAGGGGCTCTTGCCGCCCAGTTCGAGCGTCAGCGCCTTGCCCTGTCCGGCGGTGACTTCGCGGATGCGGCAGCCCACCGTGGTGGAGCCGGTGAAGGCCACCTTGTTCACATCCGTGTGCGTCACGATCATCTCGCCCGCGGCCCCGTCGCCGGTGACGATATTCACCACGCCCCTTGGCAGACCGGCCTGACGACAGATATCGGCGAAAAGAAGCGCGGTCAGAGAAGTCCACTCGGCCGGTTTCAGCACCACCGTGTTGCCCGCGGCCAGGGCCGGCGCCACCTTCCACGCCAGCATCAGCAGGGGGAAATTCCACGGGATCACCTGACCGCAGACGCCCAAGGCCTGACAGTCGGGCCACTCGGTGTCGATCAGCTGCGCCAGCCCCGCGTGGTAATAGAAATGCCGGTGCACCAGAGGGATGTCGATATCCCGACTTTCGCGGATGGGCTTGCCGTTGTCCAACGTCTCAAGCACGGCGAAAAGGCGGGCATGTTTCTGGAGCAGGCGGGCCAGGGCATAGAGGTGCCGGGCCCGGCCATGCCCGCCCAGTTTCTCCCACTTGGCCTGCGCCTTGCGCGCGGCGGCCACGGCGGCATCCACATCCGCCTGCGTGGCCTGCGTCAGCGTCGCAAGTGTTTCGTTCGTGGCGGGGTTCTTCGACAGGAAGCCATTGCCGGGTGCGGTAAAGGCGCCGTCAATGAAATGGCCGAACCGGTCGCCCTGATCCACCAGCCAGGCGAACGCCTC
>JANSYB010000320.1 GCA_024742655.1 Paracoccaceae bacterium
AGGCGCCCAGACCGGCGCCGATAACACCCCCAAGCAGCGCGCCCTGCTTGGCCTTTTGATTGGGATCCGCCCCGTCCAGATGTGCCGGGCTTGTGCAGGCGGTCACGCCCGCAAGCGACAGACCGGCCAGAATGAGAATTGGTTTGCGTGCTCTGCTCATGTCCTGAAGCCTCATGTTGATTGCCCGTTACTCCGGGTCTGAACACATCATAAGCAAGCGGTCGCCGATCCCCAAGCCATATCTGGGGGGAAATAGGCAGCATTCCGCGCAGAAATCGGTGTGTGACCCGCCTACCCGGCCTCGGCGCGCGCGCTTTCCCAGGCCAGGATCGCCCGCTTGACGGGCAACCCCCAGTGGTAGCCGCCAAGACCCCCGGATTTTCGCAGCGCGCGGTGACACGGGATCAGGAAGCTGACCGGGTTGCGCCCCACGGCCGTTCCGACCGCGCGCACCGCGCGCGGGGTCCCGATGGTTCGCGCGATTTCGGAATAGGTGGTGACATGGCCCGACGGGATTTGCAGCAGCGCCTCCCACACTTTGATCTGAAAGGGTGCGCCGATCAGGAAAAGTGGCGTTTTCTCGCCTGTCTGGTCCCCCGCACCAAAGGCGTTCAGCACCCAGGGCCGCAGCATCTTCGGATCTTCCACGAACGCAGCCTTGGGCCAGCGCGACACGAGATCGGCCATCGTGGTCTCTTCGCCTGCCTCGCTGGCAAATCCGATCCCGCACAGGCCCTTTTCGGTGCCCATCACAAGGGCAAGGCCGAACGGGCTGTCGAACCAGCCCCAATGGATGGTCAGACCTTCGCCGCGCCGGGCGAACTCGCCGGGGCTCATCGCCTCCCACCGCAGGAAAAGGTCATGCAGCCGACCCGAGCCCGACAGGCCCACCTCCTGCGCGGTGTCCAGCATGGTAAAGCGTTCCGACAACAGGGTCTTGGCCTGCCCAAGTGCCAAGTATTGCTGGTAGCGCTTGGGGCTGACACCTACCCATTGCGTGAACAGGCGCTGAAAATGTGCGGGGCTCATGTTCATCCGTTCGGCCAGCTCCGCCAAAGAGAGCGACGCGCCGTTCGCATCGATCAGGTCGATCGCTCGACGCATGACCTTGAAGTGATACCCGTCCTGCGACTGTGCGTTCATCGTCGTGTCTCCATCATGTGCTGAAAGAGACTAGGTCAATCCTACCACCCTCGCGACCCGAATGTTGCGCATCCCGCGCGAAGCGGGCATAGGGGCAGGTATGGCCAAGCAGCTTGATTATCACACGATCCGCGAGATCTTTGACCGCTTTCACGCGGCCGAACCCGAACCCAAGGGTGAGCTGGAGCATGTGAATGCCTATACGCTGGTCGTGGCGGTCGCACTGTCGGCGCAGGCCACGGATGCGGGGGTGAACAAGGCCACCCGGGACTTGTTCAAGATCGCGGATACGCCGCAGAAAATGCTCGATCTCGGCGAGGAGGGCGTGATCGAACATATCAAGACGATCGGCCTTTACCGCAACAAGGCCAAGAATGTCATCAAGCTGTCGAAGATCCTCGTCGAGGCGTATGGCGGCGAGGTGCCCAATTCCCGCGCCGCGCTGCAATCGCTGCCCGGGGTGGGGCGCAAGACGGCGAACGTGGTTCTGAACATGTGGTGGCATTACCCGGCGCAGGCCGTCGATACCCATATCTTCCGCGTCGGCAACCGCACGGGCATCTGCCCAGGCAAGAACGTCGATGCCGTCGAACGCGCCATCGAGGACAACGTGCCCGTCGATTTCCAGCAGCACGCGCATCACTGGCTGATCCTGCATGGCCGCTATACCTGCGTGGCCCGCAAACCCAAATGCGGCGCCTGCCTTATCCGTGATCTCTGCCAATTCGAGGACAAGACCCTATGACCAAGTACCAGGCCGTCGGCATCGGAAATGCCGTTGTCGATGTGATCAGTCAATGTGACGATTCCTTTCTGACCCGCATGGGGATCGACAAGGGCGTCATGCAGCTGATCGAACAGGAGCGCGCCGAGTTCCTTTATGAAAACATGTCCGACCGCACGCAGATGGCGGGTGGTTCGGTGGCCAACACGATTGCCGGTCTGGGCGCGCTGGGCCTGACAACGGCCTTCATCGGACGGGTCTGCGATGACGGGCCGGGCCGCGACTACGTGCGTGAGATGAACGAGGTGGGCACCGAATTCGTGAATGCACCGGTGGCGGGCGGTGAATTGCCGACCTCGCGATCGATGATCTTTGTCTCGCCCGACGGGGAGCGGTCGATGAACACCTATCTGGGGATCTCGACCGAATTGGGGCCCGAGGACGTGGATGATGACGTCGCCGGCGGCGCCGCGCTCTTGTTCCTCGAGGGGTATCTCTTTGACAAGGACAAGGGCAAAGAGGCGTTTCTGGCCGCCGCGCGTGCGGCGCGTGCGGGTGGGGGCAAGGCGGGTATCACGCTCTCCGATCCGTTCTGTGTCGACCGCCACCGGGCCGATTTCCGCAAGCTGGTGCGCGAACTCGATTACGTGATCGGCAACGAACACGAATGGAAATCTCTTTACGAGACCGAGGATCTCGGCGCGGCGCTGGAGCAGGGTGCAGCGGAAAGCGGGCTGATCGTCTGCACGCGTTCGGGTCATGACGTGGTGCTGGTGCAGGGCGAGGACACCGCGAGCGTTCCGGTGCGGGAAATCACGCCGGTGGACGCCACCGGCGCGGGCGATCAGTTCGCGGCCGGTTTTCTGTACGGCGTGGCCACGGGCAAGCCGCTGGCGGTGGCAGGCCGCATGGGCTGTATCGCGGCGGCCGAGGTAATCGGCCACTACGGTGCCCGCCCCGAGGCGGACGTGCTGGAGATGTTCCGGGCCGAAGGGCTGGTCTGACGGACAAGAAAATTCTGCGAATTTTCTGCGCCCGGCTCAGCCGAATTTACCCTCGATGAACCGTCGCGCCTCCTTGGTGCGGGCATGGGTGAAAATCTCGTCTGTCGGTCCGATTTCAAGCAACCGGCCGAGGTGGAAATAGGCCACCCGGTCGGCCACCCTTCTGGCTTCCATCATCGAGTGGGTCACGACGACGATCGTGTGATCGGGTTTGAGTTCGAGCATCAGCTCCTCGACCTTGGCGGTCGCGATCGGATCGATGGAGCCTGTCGGTTCATCCATCAGAAGGATTTCGGGTTTCGTGGACAGTGCCCTGGCAATGCAAAGCCTTTGCTGTTGTCCGCCACTCAGGTCTGTTCCGTTTGATTTGTGCAGCTGATCCTTGACCTCGTCCCACAGATGCGCGCGGCGCAGGCAATCTTCGACATGTGCGTCAAGCTCGGCCCGGCCGGCCATGAGGCCGTGGATTTGCGCGCCGTAGGCGACGTTTCGCCAGATCGACATCGGGAAGGGATTCGGTTTCTGGGCAACCCAACCGAACCTGCGGCGATGCATTGGCGGGTCGATGTCCGGGTCGTGGATATCGGTGCCATCCAGTTCAATGCGGCCGGTGATGACCACGTCGCGTGTGCCATCATGCATCCGGTTGAGGCATTTCAGGGCCGTCGACTTGCCGCAGCCGGATGGGCCTATGAACGCGAGGATTTCGTTGGGAAAGAGATCGAAACTGACATCCTTGAGCGCATGTGTGCCGCCATACCAGAGATTGACGTCTTCCAGTTCCATCAGTGGTGGCTGGTTGGACAGGCGCCGTGGCGCTGAACTTTGATCGAGGCGGTCTGCAGAGGCTTGCATGGGGCGTCTCCTTGTGCGGGTTGGCCCGATGCTGGATCAAAGTCGTGACAACGAATTCGATCTGGATCAAATCCGCGAAATCTTCATGAAAACTTCACATAAGACGCCGTGTCGGTCACTCGCCCAGCTTGGCGTGCACCTCGTCCAGATCGATTTCCCCGATGGGCATCTTGTTGGACGGGTTTTCGAAATCGTATTTGAACAGTTCGAAATCCCGGTGGTAGATTTCCTTGACCAGATGCATCGACAGGTCGTCGAAATACGCTTCGACAGGGTGCGCGCGCTTGGGGCCGTGCCCCTCGCTTTCGTTGAAACGGGGGATTCCCTTAAGATCGATCTTGTGCGGCGTCTTTATCGATTTGAGCACATCGCCCATGCCGTCATTGAAGGTCTCGGTCCAGAAAATCCGGTCGTAGGTGCCACCGTTTACGATGAACGTGGACACATGGCCCGACATGGATGACCAGTGAATGTCAGGCTCCATCGGGCGTTTCCAGCGGATCGTATCCCGCGCAAAGAGCAGGAACCGCCGAAAGCTCTGGATCTGGTCGAA
>JANSYB010000180.1 GCA_024742655.1 Paracoccaceae bacterium
CTGGAGAACAGCGCCACCGGCCGCACCGAGACCCGGCATGCGCGGGCACTGGTCAATGCCGGGGGGCCATGGGTCGGCAACATCATCCATGACGTCACCCA
This sequence comes from Paracoccaceae bacterium, assembly GCA_024742655.1. Taxonomy (GTDB): domain Bacteria; phylum Pseudomonadota; class Alphaproteobacteria; order Rhodobacterales; family Rhodobacteraceae; genus Roseovarius. The sequence continues at coordinate 102 of JANSYB010000180.1, forward strand.
TATCGAGAGTCGCGAGGGCGTGCGCCTTGTGCGTGGCAGCCATATCGTGACGCGCAAACTCTTTGATCACGACAAATGCTATTTCTTTCAGGGCAAGGATGGCCGCATCATCTTCGCCATTCCCTACGAGACGGATTTCACCCTGATCGGCACCACGGATGCCGACCATGACAACCCTGCCGAGCCGCCGGTCTGCACACCCGAAGAACAGGACTACCTGTGCAATTTCGCCTCCGAGTATTTCCGCGAACCGGTGACGCGTGACGACATTGTCTGGACCTATTCCGGCGTGCGCCCGCTTTATGATGACGGGGCCTCTTCGGCCACGGCCGCCACGCGCGATTACGTGCTCAAGCTGGATGACGCGGGCGCGCCGTTGCTGAATATCTTCGGGGGCAAGATCACCACCTATCGCCGGCTTGCGGAAAGTGCGGTGGACAGGTTTTCGGGGGTGTTTCCCGACATGGGCGACAGCTGGACCCACGCTTGCCCGCTCGCCGGAGGCGACTTTGCGCTTGATGCGTTGCCGGACATGCCCGGTCAGTTGATCCGGGACTATCCGTTCCTGTCGGAGTTCTGGGCGCTGCGGCTGATCCGTGCCTATGGCAGCGATGCCCGTGTTATGCTGGGCAACGCGAAGACTGCAGAAGATCTGGGGCGTGACTTTGGCGCGACCCTCACGGCGCGCGAAGTGGGCTGGCAAATGGCGCGTGAATTCGCCACATCGGCAGAGGACGTCGTCTGGCGCCGTACGAAACTGGGCCTGCGCCTGAGCGACGCGCAGATCGCGGAACTTGACGACTGGATGCGCGCCAATCCGAATGGCGATCACAAGATGGCCGCGGCAGAGTAAGGGACGACAGATGAGCCTGGTGCTGGACAACATATCGAAACGGGTGGGCGGACAGACCCATATCCATGCCACGGATCTGACCCTCGAAAACGGCACGATGAACGTGCTTCTGGGGCCGACATTGTCGGGAAAAACCTCGCTCATGCGACTGATGGCCGGGCTCGACGCGCCGTCGACGGGGCGGATCCTGTGGCAGGGCACGGACGTGACCGGACAACGCGTGCAGGATCGCGGCGTCGCGATGGTCTACCAGCAATTCATCAACTATCCGTCGATGAGCGTCTACGACAACATCGCCAGCCCGCTGCGCCTGATGCGCAAACCGTCGGCCGAGATCGACACCGCGGTGCGCAAAACCGCCGAAATGATGAAGCTCACCCCGATGCTGGACCGCAAGCCGCTGGAACTGTCGGGGGGCCAGCAGCAGCGCTGCGCACTGGCGCGCGCGCTGGTCAAGGGGGCCGGTCTGGTGCTGCTGGACGAGCCGCTGGCCAATCTCGATTACAAGCTGCGCGAGGAATTGCGCGTCGAAATTCCCAAGATTTTCGAGGAATCCGGTGCGATCTTCGTCTATGCGACAACCGAACCCGAGGAGGCCCTTTTGCTGGGCGGCCACACCGCCACCCTGTGGGAAGGGCGGATCACGCAATTCGGGCCGACCGCGCAGGTCTATCGCCGCCCGGCGGATGCGATCACGGCGCGTGTCTTCTCTGACCCGCCGATGAATTTTCTTCCGATCGCCAAGACAGGTCAAAAGCTGATGTTCGGGGATGGGCAATCGGCACCGGCGGCCGGGGCGCTGGCCGATCTGCCCGACGGGCGCTACACCGCCGGGTTCCGGCCCAATCATCTTGAAATCACGCAACACACCGGCGACGCGATGCAATTCACCGCGCAACTGGCCGTGACCGAGATCACCGGCTCGGAAACCTTCGTGCATCTCGACCATCACGGAGATCGCTGGGTGGGCCTCATTCACGGGGTGCATGATCTTGAACTGGGGCGTGACCTGCCGGTCTGGCTGGATCCGGCGCATGTCTACATCTTCGGCGAGGACGGCGCGCTGGTCGCACCCGCCGCCTATGCAATAGCCGCCTGAGGGAGCACGAAAATGGCAAAGATCACCCTCGACAACCTCGCGCATTCCTACCTGCCCAACCCCAAGGGTGAAGATGATTATGCCCTCAAGGAACTCAACCACGACTGGGTGGATGGCGAGGCCTATGCCCTGCTGGGCGCATCGGGTTGCGGCAAGACCACGCTGCTCAACATAATCTCGGGCCTGTTGCAGCCCAGCCAGGGACGGATCCTGTTCAACGACATCGATGTCACCCACGCTCCCACGACCGAGCGCAACATCGCGCAGGTGTTCCAGTTTCCCGTCGTCTACGACACCATGACCGTGCGCGAAAACCTGGCCTTTCCATTGAAAAATCGCGGCTCCGACCCGGGGTATGTCGCCCAAAGGGTGCAGGAAATCGCGGCCATGATCGGGATGGAGGACACGCTTGACCGCAAGGCGCGCGGCCTAACGGCGGATGCCAAGCAGAAGATTTCCCTTGGCCGTGGCATGGTGCGCGAAGATGTGAACGCGCTCCTCTTCGATGAGCCGCTCACCGTCATCGACCCGCATATGAAATGGGAATTGCGCACACAGCTAAAGCAACTGCACCGCCAGTTCGGGCACACGATGATCTACGTCACCCACGACCAGACCGAGGCGCTGACCTTCGCCGACAAGGTGGTCGTCATGCATGACGGCCGAGTGGTGCAGATCGGCACGCCCGAAGAGCTGTTCGAAACACCCGAACACACCTTTGTGGGGTATTTCATCGGCTCGCCCGGCATGAACGTGATCCCGGCCAAGGTCGAGGGCAACCGCGCCTATATCAACGGGGCCGAACTGACCCTTGCCCGCGGCTACGGGGCCCCGTCGGGCAAGGTCGAGATCGGCGTACGCCCGGAATTCGCCCGCCTGTCGGACAGCGAGGGCCTGCCGGTCAAGATCCGCCGGATCGAGGATGTGGGCCGCCACAAGATCATCCGCGCCGATTGCTTTGGCACCGACATCAACATCATCGCCGGTGAAGACGACGAGATCAGCACCGACATGACCCGCGTCACCTTCGAAGCCGCGCGCGTCAACGTCTATGCCGATGACTGGCGCATCTCGGGGGAGGCCGCGTGATGGAAAAGACGACCAACCAAAAGGCGTGGTTCCTTGTCCTGCCGGTGCTGGTGCTGGTGGCGTTCTCGGCGGTCATCCCGCTGATGACGGTGGTCAACTACTCTGTGCAGGACACGTTCGGCGGCAACCAGTTCTTCTGGGCGGGCCTTGAATGGTTCGATGAGTTGCTGCATTCCGAACGGATGTGGGATGCGCTCGGGCGGCAGCTGGCGTTTTCGGCGATCATCCTGGCGATCGAGATCCCGCTGGGCATCTTCGTGGCGCTCAATATGCCCAAGAAAGGCGTCTGGGTCAGCGTTTGTCTGGTGCTGATGTCCCTGCCCCTGCTCATTCCGTGGAACGTCGTGGGCACGATCTGGCAGATTTTCGGGCGGGTCGATATCGGCCTTCTGGGCCATACGCTGGCCGCGATTGGGGTCGATTACAACTACACCCAGAACCCGGTCGATGCGTGGATCACCGTGATCGTCATGGATGTGTGGCACTGGACCTCTCTGGTCGCCCTTCTGGCCTATGCGGGGCTGCAATCCATTCCGGATGCCTATTACCAGGCCGCCAAGATCGATCAGGCGAGCCGCTGGAAGGTCTTTCGCTATATCGAACTGCCCAAGATCACCGGCGTGCTGATGATCGCGATCCTGCTGCGCTTCATGGACAGTTTCATGATCTACACCGAACCCTTCGTCGTGACCGGGGGCGGGCCCGGCAACGCGACCACCTTCCTCAGTATCGATCTGGTGAAGATGGCCCTGGGGCAGTTCGACCTCGGTCCGGCGGCGGCGTTCTCGATCATGTATTTCCTCGTGATCCTGCTCATCAGCTGGGTGTTCTACACCGTGATGACCAATCTCGAAAAGCGGGAGGGCTGAGCCGATGACCGATGCAACCGCCCCCCGCACCCGGTCCAGCGTGATCCCGGCCATCAACAGCCGCGCGATCGTGATGGGGCTTTACCTGCTCTTCCTGATGCTGCCGATCTACTGGCTGCTGAACATGAGCCTGAAGACCAATACCGAGATTCTGAACACCTTCACACTCTGGCCCGCCGATCCCACGCTTGAGAACTACCGCGTGATCCTGACCGATCCGGCGTGGTACATGGGATACGTGAATTCGCTTATCTACGTGGTGATGAACACGGTGATCTCGGTCGCCGTGGCCCTGCCCGCCGCCTATGCGTTTTCACGCTACAACTTCATGGGTGACAAGCACCTGTTCTTCTGGCTGCTGACCAACCGCATGGCGCCGCCCGCGGTCTTTGCCCTGCCGTTCTTCCAGCTTTATTCAAGCGTCGGCCTCTTTGACACCCATATCGCCGTGGCGCTTGCCCATTGCCTCTTCAACGTGCCGCTGGCGGTCTGGATTTTGGAAGGCTTCATGCGCGGCGTGCCCAAGGAAATCGACGAGACCGCCTATATCGACGGCTATTCCTTCCCGCGCTTCTTCGTGAAGATTTTCATGCCCCTGATCGCGTCGGGGATCGGCGTGGCGGCCTTCTTCTGCTTCATGTTTAGCTGGGTGGAACTGCTGCTCAGCCGCACGCTGACCACCGTCGACGCCAAGCCCATCGCGGCCATCATGACCCGCACCCAGGGGGCCGCCGGCATCGACTGGGGCGTTCTGGCGGCGGCAGGCGTGCTGACCATCGTGCCAGGCGCTCTCGTGATCTATTTCGTGCGCAACTACATCGCCAAGGGCTTCGCCCTGGGGAGGGTTTAAAATGGACTGGATGGCATGGACATGGCCCACCGCCGCCTTCTTCGGCGTCATAGCGGCCCTGCTGATCACCTTCTCGATCCTCGCGATCAAGTTTCCCGAAACCCCACGCGTGGGCATCCTGCGGATCGAAACGACACGGGGCGACCGATTGTTCATCACCCTGCTGGGCAGCGCCTTCATCAACCTCGGGTGGCTGGGCCTTGTGGGCGCGAACCAGCCCTACGCCATGATTTTATGCCTCATCTACGCCTTCGCTGTCTTTCGCTGGGTGTAGATGACAAGAACCGGCGGGTCCGCGCGAAACGCGGGACCGTCACAATAACGAACAAGTTCGACAAAATGGGAGGACCAAATGAACTTGAACCTGAAATCAACCACCGCGCTTGCGGCCAGCCTTGTCCTGATGGGCAATGCGGCGTGGGCCGGCATGGAAGAGGCGATGGAGTTCCTCGACAACGAGATCGCGGGCCTGTCCGTGCTCAGCCGCGAGGAACAGGAAGCCGAAATGCAGTTCTTCGTGGACGCCGCCAAGCCCTTCGAGGGCATGGATATCAAGGTCGTCTCGGAAACCATCACCACGCATGAATACGAAAGCCAGGTGCTGGCGCCCGCGTTCACCGCCATCACCGGCATCCAGGTCACCCACGACCTGATCGGCGAGGGCGACGTGGTGGAAAAACTGCAAACGCAGATGCAGTCGGGCGAAAACATCTATGACGCCTATGTCAACGACAGCGACCTGATCGGCACCCACTGGCGCTATCAGCAGGTGCGCAACCTGACCGACTGGATCGCCGGCGAAGGGGCGGACGTGACCAGCCCGACACTGGATCTGGACGACTTCATCGGCCTGTCCTTCACCACCGGCCCGGATGGCAAGGTCTACCAGATGCCAACCCAGCAATTCGC
>JANSYB010000521.1 GCA_024742655.1 Paracoccaceae bacterium
AAGATGTACGGCCGGTTTGGCCGCGGCCTCCATGACGGTACGGGCGGCGTCGATCACCTCTGCCTCGGCACCCTGTTCCACCTCGAACAGCAGTTCGTCATGCACCTGCAACAGCATCTTGCACGGCAGGTTCACAATCGCATCGGGCATACGGATCATGGCCCGACGGATGATATCGGCGGCCGTGCCCTGAATCGGGGCGTTGATCGCCGCGCGGCGGGCGAACCCGGCACGAGGACCCTTGGCCGAAATCTCGGGGGTATGAATACGGCGGCCGAACAGCGTCTGAACAAAACCATGCTCCTTGGCGAAACTGACCGTGTCGTCCATGTAGGTGCGAATCCCCGGGAATCGCTCGAAATACCGGTCGATGAAGCCCTGCGCCTCGGACCGCGGAATGCGCAGGTTTCGCGCCAGGCCAAAGCCGGAAATCCCGTAGATCACACCGAAATTGATGGCCTTGGCCCGGCGACGAATCTCTGGCGTCATCTCGTCCAGCGGCACGTCGAACATCTCGGATGCGGTCATGGCGTGAATATCCTGCCCTTCGCGAAACGCCTCCTTGAGCGCCGGGAGATCCGCGACATGGGCCAGAATACGCAACTCGATCTGGCTGTAATCGAGCGAGATCAGCGTGTTGCCCGGCTCCGCAACGAAAGCCTCGCGGATGCGGCGGCCTTCCTCTGTGCGCACCGGAATGTTCTGCAGGTTGGGGTCGGTCGAGGCGAGGCGGCCCGTGCTGGCCCCGGTCTGAACATAGGACGTGTGCACACGGCCCGTGTCGGGATCGATATGATCCTGCAAGGCATCCGTGTAGGTCGATTTCAACTTGGACAATTGCCGCCAGTCCAGAACACGGGCCGGCAACTCATGCTCGGTGGCCAGATCCTCCAACACGTCGGCGCCGGTGGCGTAGGCGCCGGTCTTGCCCTTCTTGCCGCCCTCAAGCGCCATCTTGTCGAACAGGATTTCACCCAGCTGCTTGGGGGAACCAACATTGAAACTTTCGCCGGCCAGTTCGTGTATTTCGGCCTCGAGCCCCGCCATTTTCTGCGCAAAGGCATTCGACATGCGGGACAGGGTTTCACGGTCGACCTTGATCCCGTGGCGTTCCATCTGCGCCAGGACCGGCACCAGAGGGCGCTCCAGCGTCTCGTAAACTGTCGTGACCTTGTTGCGGTGCAGCTGCGGCTTGAACGTGTGCCAGAGGCGCAGGGTGATATCGGCATCCTCGGCCGCGTATTTCACCGCGTCGTCGATCGGCACCTTGTCAAAGGTAATCGCGGATTTGCCGGAGCCCAGAAGATCCTTGATCGGGATGGGCGAGTGGGACAGGTAGCGTTCCGACAGCGTATCCATGCCGTGGCTGTGAATCCCGGAATTCAGCGCGTAGGACATCAGCATCGTGTCATCTATCGGCGTTACATCAACCCCGTGGCGCGCCAGCACCTTGGCGTCGTATTTCATGTTCTGCCCGATCTTCAGGATCGCCGGATCCTTCAGAAGGGGTCGGAGCGCCTCGAGCACATCCCCGAGCGGCAATTGCCCCTCCAGCAAAGCGTCGGATCCGAAAAGATCATCCGCACTGCCATCCTGGTGTGCCAGCGGGATGTAGCAGGCCTCTCCGGGCTCGACGGACAGACAGATGCCGACAAGATCCGCCTGCATCTCGTTCAGCGAGGTGGTTTCGGTGTCGATGGCCACGTATCCGCGCGCGGCAATCCGATCCAGCCAGACCTGAAGAGCAGCCATGTCGGACACGCGCTCGTATTTGTCCGGGTCGATTGGGGGCCACTCGGGTGCGGCCTCTTCATCGGGATTGGCCCCGGCCGGGTTCGTATCGGGGATGACCGGCGGTTCGATCTCCAGGGCATCGGCGATCCGTTTGGTCAGGGTGCGGAATTCCATCTCGGCCAGAAACGCCAGAAGCGTGTCGGGCTCGGGGTCGCGCACCTCCAGATCATCCAGAGTGAAATCCAGAGGCGTGTCGCAATCCAGTTGCACCAGCCGCTTGGACAGTTCGATCTGTTCGCGTTTTCCGATCAGGGTTTCGCGGCGCTTGGGTTGCTTGATCTCTTCGGCACGGTCCAGCAACTCCTCCAGACTGCCGAATTCATTGATCAGAAGGGCCGCGGTTTTCACGCCGATCCCCGGCGCGCCCGGCACGTTATCCACGCTGTCGCCTGCCAGGGCCTGAACATCCACGACACGGTCTGGCCCGACACCGAACTTTTCTTCGACCCCATCACGGTCGATGCGGCGGTTCTTCATGGCATCGAACATCTCGACCCCGCCGCCGACCAGCTGCATCAGGTCCTTGTCCGAACTGATGATCGTCACGCGCCCACCGGCATCGCGGGCCTGACAGGCCAGGGTTGCGATGATGTCGTCAGCCTCGAAGCCCTCCAACTCCTTGCAGGCTATATTGAATGCCTCTGTCGCACGCCGGGTCAGGGGAATCTGCGGGCGCAGATCCTCGGGCATCTCATCGCGGTTGGCCTTGTATTCGGGATAGAGGTCGTTTCGGAACGTGTGACTGCCCTTGTCGAAAATGACGGCCACATGCGTCGGCGCATCGGCGCCCGTGTTCCCGTCGATATAGCGCTGCAACATGTTGCAAAAGCCGGACACCGCACCGATCGGCAAGCCATCGGATTTCCGCGTCAGC
>JANSYB010000357.1 GCA_024742655.1 Paracoccaceae bacterium
CTGCTCCAGTTCGCGGTCGCCGCCATAGCGCGTGACCGCGAGGATCGTCGCACCGTGCATGGCGAACAGCAGAACCGAGCCATAGAGGAACACGATGCTCAGGCAGTGGAACGGGTTGTAGTAGAGGTTGCCGTAGCGGATGGAGAACGCCGTCGTCCAGTCGAGGTGCGGGAAGATGCCGTAAGGCACCGCCTCGGACCAACTGCCCATCAGGATCGGGCGGAACAGGTTCAGCACCAGCATAAGCCAGATCGCGCTGGCGAAGGCCCAGAAGATGTGCTTGCCCATCTTGTGCTCGGCCGCCAGCAGGTAGCTGCGCGCCAGCCAGCACATCACGCTGACCAGCAGGAAGAAGGACGAGATGATGAACCATCCCCCGTCATTGAGCGGCGGGATCGACAGGCCGTGCTCGGGGCCCGGAGGCTCAAGCGCCAGCCAGAACCCCTGACGCAGGAATTCCGGGATCGACCAGTTGACCTGGGCCAGCATGTTCAGGCCCACGATGTTGAGCGCAAGAATGAAGGTCACAAGACTGATCAGGCCGGTCCAGCCCAGGTAGATCGGGCCAAGCTGGGCATTGCCCATCCAGCCGACCAGGGTGCTGAACCGGGGCTTGAAGCCGCGCTCCTCCATCAGGTTGCCGTCGTCGTCCATGCCCCATTCGGGCTGACCCTGGACCTGAACTTGCGTGAATATGTTTTGATATTCGATCATTGTTTACATCCCCACTTGGCTGGGCCAGATCGGCAGTTCGAGCCACCAGTTCCACCATTCGGGCCAGCCCTTGGTCCAGACCGGGCCGCTGATGATGATGCAAATGGCCGACCAGAACCCGGCGTTCAGTGCGAGCAACAGCCCGACGCGGTGAATGCCCAGCGTGCCGACGGAGTAGCCGATGAAATCACGAAAGAACGTGTCCTCGTGATCCGGCGTTTTCATGATCTCGCCCTTTTCGGGGTTGGCCGCGCTCAGGATCAGGCCACCATGCAGAGCCAGCGCCAGGGTGGTGGTGAAGAACAGCGTCACCGCCAGCATATGGGCCGGATTGTAGTGGAAGTGCAGGTAGGCGTAGCCGGTGTTGCTGACCCAGTCGAGATGGCTGAAGATCCCGTAGGGGAAGCCGTGCCCCCACGCGCCCATCAGGACGGGCCGGAAAACCACCAGCGTGACATAGGCAAAGATCGCGACGCTGAAGGCAAAGGGCACGTGATAGCCCATGCCCAGCTTCCGGCAGATCTCGACCTCGCGCAGCGCCCAACTGCAAAAGGCGCCGATCGCACAGATCGTTATGATCTGCCACAATCCGCCCTCCATCAGCGGGGCCGCGCCAAGACCATAGGACAGGTCGGGCGGCTCGATGCTGATGAGCCAAGGGTTGAACGTGCCCTGATGGGCCGCACCCCAGAAAATCAGAATGGTGCCGAGCAGCGCGAAGAACGCCGTCGTCACCCCGAAAAAGCCCACGTAGAAAGGGCCGACCCAGAAGTCGAACAGATCGCCACCGATCAGTGTCCCCCCGCGGACCCGGTACTTTCTCTCAAAGCTGAGCAAAGCCATGATTTCTCTCCGCTTTTGGCGGCACGTCCCATTCAGATCGTAAGCCGTCAGAATTCGTTTGTTGGGTTTGTCGCGGGCGACGCGAAGCCGCCCGCAACGTCTTTAGCGGACAAGCGTCCTTGGGTTCACTCCGATGCCGCAGCGCGCGAGGCGGCTGCGTTCTCGAACCAGTTGACGCCATTCGACAGAACCACCAGGTGGATCATCGCGGCCAACAGGAACAGAAAGGCGCCTTGTGCGACAAACACGCGGCGCGGATCGAAAATGAGCCAGATCTTGTAGAACTTCGACATTTCCAATCCTTCCTTAGAACCAAGGGGCCCAGATGTAGGTCGCGATATGCGCGACCAGTGCAATCAGTGCGAACAGCCAAAGGCCGCTCATGTAGACTGAATGCAGCTCCTGGGCCTGCTCGTCTGTGAGACCTGTGAAGGACAGGTCGGTATTATCAGCCATGAACTTTCCTCCGGAACGTTATGCTGACGCCGCGTACCCCGCGGCCGGGTCCTTAGGGGCCTTCACGGTCCCTCAGGTTTCTGTCCGTCCTTTCGGACAGGCAGCCTTGTTCTCGGTCCAGTGCGTTGCCGCTCAGGCCGAGAAAATCAGGGGCGTGATCCGGTCCGCTTCGGACCATGCGCGCGCCAGGGGCCCCCGCACGTTCAGCGTTCTCAGATTCACGATGTCCCGCACCCAGCGCACGCTCGTGAAGGGCAGCGCCAGAAAGAAGATCGGCACGAAATACAACCAGTATTCCGGTGTCCGTCTGCGGCTGCATTGTGCGCGCTGCGGCGGGTTGGAGGTGAGGTCAGTCATGGGATCACTCCTCGTGTTTGACTGTTGACCCGGACGGCGCAACCGCCGGGGAAATGGATTGAACGGTTTCCAGAACGACCCGCTCGGCGCCCTGGCGCAGGGCGGCCTCTTCGGCGGCGTCGCGCAAGCTCTTGGCGGCGGAAATACGGGTCAGGACGGGGTGGCTTTCGACGATGCGCTCCAGTTCGCGGCTGGCATCGGCATCCCACGGAAAATCTCGGCGCAGGGGTGTGGGTGTCGCGGCGGCGGCATCCATTTCACTGGCCAGCGGCAGGATGTGGAACAGCGCATCGAACAGCCCGTTGCACACTTCCTGCAAAAGATAGGTCGCCCCGGCATAGCCCATCATCGGCGTCCCCGTGGCCCGCCGGATGGCGGCGCCGGGGAAACTGGCGGGGATAAAGGCCGGGCGCGGGCCATGCCCTGCGGCGGTTTCTGCCAGGTACATCTTTTCGTTGATCGAGCCCATCAGGATCAGCGGGCGGTGCTGGCCGATCAAGGCGCGCACCTCCTCGTTGTTGGTCTTGGAACCCGCGCATCGCGCCACGGCAAAGGCGCAGGGAAAACCCAGATCACTTTCCAGGAAATGCCGGATGCCGCGGGCATAGGTCTCATTCGCCACGATGCCGAAACTGGCAGTGGCAAAGAAATCCTGCGTCACAGAGCGCCACAAATCCCAAACGGGTTTGATCGTCGAATGCTTTTCACGCGCGATGAAGGGCTCGGGGTCGAGGCCCAGCATCTCGCCCAGCTTGCGCAGGAATTTCGTCGTGCTGTCCACTCCGATGGGCGCTTGCAGGTAAGGCTTTTCCAGCACCTCGCACAGGCCGCGGCCGAATTCGCGATACATGCAGATATTGACGTCGGCATTCACCAGCTCGCGCATCTCGGCCAGATGCGCGCCCAGCGGCATCACCATGTTGACCTCGGCGCCGATCCCCTCGACGAGGCGGCGGATCTCGGCCAGGTCCGAGGGCATGTTGAACGTGCCATACATCGGGCCGAGGATGTTGACGCGGGGGGCGGCGCCCTCTTCGCGCTTCTTCTCCTTGGGCATCCGGCCCTTGGTCATGCCGAACTCGGTAAAGAGCCACGTCATCGCGCGGTCGGCGGCTTCCCACTGATCCTCGTCGATGGTGCGCGGCAAAAAGCGTTGAATATTCGTGCCTTGCGGGGTGACACCGCCCCCGATCATCTCGGCGATGGAGCCGGTGACCACAACCGCGGGAAGCGCCGGGTCAAGCGTGCCCCAGGCGCGTTTCATCGCCCCCTCGGTGCCTTCGCGGCCCAGTTCCTCTTCGCCGAGGCCCGTCACCACGATCGGCAACTCATGCGGCGGCAGCCCATCGGTATAATGCAGAACGCTCGTCACCGGCAGATTCTCACAGCCCACCGGGCCGTCGATCACGACCTGCAGGCCCTTGACCGCACAGAAGGCATAGACCGCCCCCCAGTAGCCACCGGCCCGATCATGATCCTGGATCAGCATCAGATCATCTCCTGCGCTTTGGCGGCGCGGGCCGCTTTGTCCA
>JANSYB010000476.1 GCA_024742655.1 Paracoccaceae bacterium
AATCCCCTCGTGCCAGATGCCGGGATGGATATAAAGACCTGCCGAGCCGTCGCACCACAGCGCCACCACCTTGTCGGGGGTCAGGTTGTCGCCAGGCAGCGCCACGGGCACGATGAAAGGCTTGTTCTGCTTGGGCCAGAACATCTGCCCCCCATCGGGATGGTAATTCATGTGCCATAAAAGCACCTGGTCGCGCGGCGCGGTCTGCGTGGTCTCGCTGGCCTGTTGCGGATCGGTGGACCAGCCCAGCACGTAATGCCCGCCGACCGCGGCATTGGTTCCAAAGAGCACGTCGCCGCGCCATTCGCCGAGAAATTCCCCCTCGACCCAGCCGGCCTCGTCGCCCGTGCCCTCATCCACCGGGCGCCAGCCCTGCCGGGGCCATTGCACGATCTCGATCTCGAAGGTTTCGGGCTCATGCACAAGACAACCATAGTCGCGCACGCTGTCCTCGGTGGCGCGCAAGAGCGGCACCTCGTGCCAGGGCAGCGACGGCTTGGTGTCTGCCTCGAAAATGTAATCCGGCGCGCTCATCTGGGCTCTCCCTCGCGTGTATCAAGGCCACCATAACCCAAGAAGCCGGCCGCACCACCCCCAAGCGCGGCCCGGATCAGAAACGCGTGATCACCGTGGCGCCAAGCGAGGGAAAGTCATCCATCTCCATCAGCGCCTTGATCGAATCGGCAAGGCTGATGCGATCCCCAACAAGACGATCCGGCGCAAGGCGGCCCGAGACGACCATGCCCAGCATCGCATCATAGCGATGCGCCTGCATGCCATGGCTGCCCAGAATTTCAAGCTCATGCGCGATGACCTGGCCCATCGGCACCGGTGGTGCGCTTTGCTCTGCCATCAGAAGGCCGACCTGAACATGCCTGCCCCGGCGGCGCAGGCTCATGACCGAATTGAAGCAGGTCTGCGGATGGCCAAGCGCATCGAGCGACACATGCGCGCCGCCACCGCTCAGATCCCTGACCGCGCCGGGCACATCCTCGGTTTCGGTCGCGTTCACGGTGGCGACGGCCCCCATGTCGCGCGCCAGCGACAGCTTGTCCTCGGCGATGTCGACGGCGACCACATGGGCCCCGATGGCCGTTGCGATCATGATCGCCGACAGGCCCACACCACCGCAGCCATGCACCGCAACCCATTGACCGGCAGACGTTTTCCCCTGATCGACAACGGCCCTGAAGGATGTTGCAAACCGGCAGCCAAGGCTGGCCGCCGTGTCGAACGCGACGCTTTCGGGCAAGGCGACCAGGTTCAGATCGGCCTGGTGGATGCCCACATATTCCGCGAAAGAGCCCCAATGCGTGAACCCCGGCTGAAACTGGTTGTGGCAGACCTGTTGATGGCCCGCATGGCATTCCGGGCAGGCCCCGCAGCCGCCGACAAAGGGCACGGTGACCCGGTCGCCCACGCGCCAGCGGGTCACGTCGCGGCCCACCGCCTCGACCGTCCCGGCCAGTTCATGCCCCGGCACATGTGGCAGCGTGATATCGGGATCATGTCCAACCCAGCCATGCCAGTCGCTGCGACACAGCCCGGTCGCCCCCACCCGCAGCACGACGCCATGCGGCTCGTGCGTGGGGTCGGGCAGAGTGACCAGCTTCGGGGCGGTGCCAAAGGCCTCGTAGAGGACGGCTTTCATACCAGGGTCTCCTTATGGTTCGGAACCGCCGCGCGGCTCAGCTGGCCCCCGGCCCGGTCTGAATAAACTCCACGATCGGCCCCGGCTCGGCATCCCCGGCTTCGTTGGCGACGATCTGTCGGGGAATGCGGATAGTCACGGCGCGGTCCGCATCACCGGCCTGCCATGGCCGGTCGATGCGCACGCACCCCGCCTGTTGCCGCCCGAAATCAGACATCGGGGCCACCTCGCGCATGAAAAGCAGGTTCTGCGCCAGCCGTTCCTGCCCGAGGAAGATGACGCCATTGCCCAGCACGATGGGGGCCTTGTTGGTGGTCAGGGCCGATTGCCGGGTGCTTTGGGCCCAGACACCGCACACCCCGGTCGCCCCGTCGATATTGCGCACAGCCGCCGCAACGGTCAGGCCGCCCCCACTGGTGAACGTGCCACCATCCACGCTGGGGGATTGCGGCAAGGTCGCGGAGAAGCGTTGCACGACAGAGGGCGCGCAGGACATCAAAAGCGTTGCGCAAATAACTGTTTTCACGATTATTTTCATGTCAGCCCTCCTTTGCGAATTCGGCCGTTTCATCCAGCATCTCGGGATACCATCGTTCCAGGACGGGCGCGAAGGCCTCGCGCAGGCGGCCGACCTGTGCCGGGGTCAGATCCTCGCGCCAGACACCGGCCTTGCCCTTGGCGAAGAACGCCGTCATGCCTTCTGGCTTCTCTCGGAAGCCGTGCTGCTCTTCCTGCTTTTTCATGGCCTCGAAGGTCGTCGCCTTGATCGATTTCGCCAGCTTGCGGCGATCTGGCTTCACGCTCATGAAATTCAGCAGTTTTTCCATCGTCTTGGCCGGCTTGTTCAGCAGGTCTTCGTAGCGCAGAACGATACGCGGAAGACCGGCAACCGAGGTCCAGGCGATCACGTGCTCATCCCAACGGCCAAGGGCGTCGAAAATACCGGTTTCCGTGCCCATGATCGTATCCGGGTTCAGCATCCGGTCGATGGCCGTGTCCACATCGGCGGACACGTGGCGGGCAAAGGACGGCGCCAGATCAAAGGGATTGCGCAGGATGTAAATCGCCCCTGCCGTGACCTCGGGCGGGATCAGATCCGTGTTCATGAAGTTCACCGGCTTGCAATGCGTCTTCACGAAATGCTTGCCCGGTTTCGAACCCGCGATCAGGCGAAGGGCCTGCGGGCGCACGCGGATCCAATCCGCAAGATCATTGCCCCGAAACGACCCACCGGCCGCGGCATCGAAAAAATCCTGCCGCACATCGGCGGTGGTGAACTGGCGCAGGTTGTTGATATCCGGCGCCAT
>JANSYB010000601.1 GCA_024742655.1 Paracoccaceae bacterium
ATCGGGTCGATAATGAAGACCGTGTCGCGGTGCAGCCGGTCGATGCCGTCCTCGGTCTCCTCCGACAACCAGCCATAACCCGGGCGCGCGGCGCGCAGCACGTCCTCCAGAAGGTCATTCACCGCCAGGTCCGCCTCTGTCACCGGGCCCAGGCCGCCGGGCTTGTCCCAGCGTTCCGCCGTGTCGGGCGCGAAGGTCACGGCCAGATCACCCGCCGCGCGGGCCGCATCGATCAGCAGGTCCAGATCACGCGCCGGCAAGGGTCATCCCTTCGACCAGCAGCGACGGCACCACCCGGCTCAGCCATGCCCGCGCATCGTTGGCCGGCGTCATCCGCATCAGCATCTCGGGCAGGCTGCCGGCGATCGTGCATTCATTCACCGGGTAGGTGATTTCCCCGCCCTCGACCCAGAAACCGGACGCCCCGCGCGAATAATCCCCGCTATTGGGATTGATCGTCGAGCCGATCATCGAGGTCACCAGCAGGCCCGTGCCCATGTCGCGCAGCAGGTCCTCGCGGCTTTGCGCGCCCTGTGTCAGCGCCACGTTCCAGCTGCCGGGGCTGGGCGGGGCGGAGGTGCCGCGCTTGGCGTTACCGGTCGATGCCATGTTCAGTTTGCGGCCCGTGGCCAGATCCAGCGTCCAACCGGTCAGCACACCGTTCTCGACGATCGCCCGGCGGCGCGTCGGCAGCCCCTCGGCATCAAAGGGCCGCGACGCCGACACCCGCGCGCGGTGCGGATCCTCGATCAGCGACAGCGCTGCGGGCAAGACCTGTTCGCCCAGCCGATCCAGCAGCCATGACGACCCCCGCGCGACGGATGACCCGTTGGCCGCCACCAGAAGATGGCCGATCAGGGAACTGGAAATGCGCTCGTCGAACAGGACAGGATAGGCACCGGTCGGCGGTTTTCGCGCGCCCAGCTGCGCGACCGCACGTTCCCCGGCCCGTTGCCCGATATCGTCTGGCGCGCGCAGATCGGCGGCGAAGATGCGGTAATCCCCGTCCCCGTCGCGCTGCATCTTCGCGCCCTCACCTGCGATCGCGGTGCAATAAAGGCCCGTATCGGTGCGCCGATAGCCCGCGGAGAACCCGTTGGTGGCGGCCATGTGCATGGCCCGGGACGAGTAGCTGGCCGAGGCCGATTGCACCTGGCTGACGCCCCGCACCCCAAGCGCGGCCGCTTCGGCCGCAAGCGCGGCCTCCTGCAAGGCGGCCGGCGCGGGCTCGGCGGCGGGATCGGCAAGTTCAAGATGATCCGTATCGGTCTGCCGGGCCAGATCGGCAGGGTCGGCCAGTCCGACATAAGGATCCTCGGGGGCCTCGCGGGCCATGGCCACGGCCCGTTCGGCCAGCGTTTCGATCGTCTGCGCACTTGTGTCCGAGGCCGAAACACAGGCCTGCCGCCGGCCGACCAGCACGCGCAGACCAAGATCCGTGCCTTCGGATCGCTCCGCCTGTTCCAGCGCCCCGGCGCGCACATCGATGCTCAGCGCATGACCCTCGACCGCCAGGGCGTCGGCGGCCTCGGCACCGGCCCGCTGCGCCGCGGCAAGAAGGGCCTGTGTCAGGGTTTCCAGGGATCCGCTCATGATCTGCCTCCATGTTGAGGCTCAGAGGTAGACCGCGCCCCCCGGCTGTGCAAGGGCAACCCCGGCCTGCCGGGGCGCTCTGCGAAGGACAGGCGCGGGGGTGTAACCCGGGCCCGCCGCAGGATCACTTGATCCGCTGCCCGTTTGCCAGGATCTGGCCATCGCTTTTGACCTCGATCGTCGAGGTCAGGCTGTCTTCGCCTTCGCCGGGCACGGCGAACAGGCCCATCATCATGCGCACGCCCATGGCCTGATCCTCGGGCAACAGCCCCATCGCGATCAACGTATCCAGCAGCCCGTTGGCGCCGGTCAGCTTGAGATCCACTTCGCCATCGGGCGCCGGCATCCCGTCAAAGGTTTCCAGATCGGTATTGTCGAATGTGAACGCGCCTTCACCGGTCAGTTCCGCGCCCGCGGCGCGCACTGTCAACGCGTTGATATCCAGCGCATTCACCTCGCCCGGAATCGCGCCCTCCGACTCGACGGCCTCCATCTGCTCGGGATCGAACAGGTCATAGAACAGTTTGACCTTGCCACCGAGGTCCAGCGCGATGGTGGCCGGATCACGCGGCAACTGGCCGCCCGGA
>JANSYB010000315.1 GCA_024742655.1 Paracoccaceae bacterium
GGGCGCGAAGACTGCCCGCTGCCGTTTTCGCCGTTCAAATCCTGCACCGTGCCGCGTCCGATCGGCTGGTTGTCAACGATCAGCCGTGACGGGGTGCACAACCTCGCCCCCTACAGCCAATGGCAGAACCTGACTTTCGATCCGCCTATGGTGATGTTCGCGGCCAACCAGTATCCCGATGGGCGGCGCAAGGACACGGTGGTGAATGCCGAGGAAACCGGCTGGTTCGTGTGGAACATGGCCACCTGGGACTTGCGCGAGGCGGTGAACCTGTCGGCCATGGCGCTTGGCCCCGAAGAGGACGAATTCGACCGGGCCGGCGTGACCAAGGCCGCCTGCACCGAGGCGCCCGGCGCTCGCGTCGCGGAAAGCCCTGCGCATTTCGAATGCCGCCACATCGCCACGCATCGCCTGCCGGGCAACAGTCCGGTCGGCTGGGTCGAGGTGGTCTATGGCCGGGTCGAGCGTATCCATGTGGACGATGCGGTGATCACGCCCGAGGGCAAACTCGATATCCCCAAAATCCAACCCATCGCGAGAATGGGATACTATGACTACACCTGCGTGCGCGACGTGTTCGAGATGCGCATTCCGGGTGCCAGTGACGAGGCAGCCAATGGTCTGGAAGGCAAGGCCTGAGAGAATTTTCAGCAAGGAGGTAATGACGATGAAACGAAGAGACTTTCTGAAGGCCGGGGCGGTCGGAACCGCGGCCACGACGCTGGCGGCACCCGCACTGGCGCAGGACATCACCGAATGGACCATGGTCACCGCATGGCCCAAGAACCTGCCCGGGCCGGGGGTGGCGGCGCAAACGCTGGCCGACCGGATCACCACGCTGTCGGGTGGCCGTCTGGTGGTCAAACCGTTCGCGGCAGGCGAGATCGTTCCGGGCCGCGGCGTGTTCGACGCGGTCAGCGAGGGCACCGCGCATCTGTATCACGCAGTGCCGGCCTATTGGGGGTCCAAGTCCAAGGGTATTCTGCTGTTCGGCTCTCAGCCTTTCGGCCTGCGCGCCGAGGAACAGGTGGGCTGGATGGTCCATGGCGGCGGTCAGGCGCTTTATGACGAGATGTATGGCCGCTTTGGGATCAAACCCTTTCTGTGCGGCAATTCCGGGCCGCAATGGTTCGGATGGTTCCGCGACGAGATCAACTCGGTCGATGACCTGAAGGGCATGAAGTACCGCACCACCGGTCTGGCCAGCGAGATGTGCGCCAAGATCGGTATGGCCGTGCAGGCGATGTCGGGCCCGGCGATGTTCCAGGCACTGCAATCGGGTGCGCTCGATGCGGGCGAGTTCATCGGGCCGTGGACCGACAGTGCGCTTGGCTATCATCAGATCGCCAAGAACTACTATTGGCCCGGCATCGGCGAGCCCAGTTCGGCCGAGGAATGTGGGGTCAATGCGGATGCATGGAACGCGCTTGGCGATGACCTCAAAGGTGTCGTTCAGACCGCGTGCGCCAGCCTCTACAACGACGTCTGGACCGAGTATGAGACAAAGCACGCCGCGGCGCTCAAGCAGCTGGTTGAAAACGAGGGCGTGATGCCCAAGGCGCTGCCCGAATCTATCGTGATGGAGATGGGCAAGGCCGCGGCCGAGGTGATCGAGGACCTGCGTGACGACAATGACGAACTGGTTGGACGCATCACTGAAAGCTTCGTTGCGTATCGCGACTCGGTCGGCGCGTACATGACCTATGCCGACAATGGTCAGATGAATGCCCGGGCCAAGGTTCTCGGATTCTGAAGTGATGCAGGCGTGTCCCGGATTCATTCCGGGGCACGCACCTTTGGGCAGGGGCTGACATGGACCAACTGGCGGAAAGGCTGGACAGTATCAACCGCGTCACGGGGCGGCTCGTGCGGTGGCTGGCGCTGGTCATGGTACTGGTTCAGTTCGGGGTCGTCTTGCTGCGTTATGTTTTCGGCATCTCCTCCATCGCGGTCAATGAAAGCGTGCTCTACATGCATGCCGCGCTGTTCATGCTGGGGGCTGGCTACACCCTGCTGGTGGACGATCATGTTCGCGTCGACATCTTTCAGTCCCGCGCCAGTGATCGGGGTAAGGCGCGGATCGACCTGGCCGGGCATATCCTTCTGCTGATCCCGTCGATGCTGGCGCTGCTGTACTGGTCGTGGCCGTCGGTGCGCAATGCATGGGCGATTTACGAAGGCCCGATTTCGGTGGGCGGCATTCCGGCGGTGTTCCTGCTCAAGACGCTGATTCCGGCCTTCTGCATCCTGTTGCTGGTGCAATCGCTGGCCTGCCTGATGCGCAACCTTGCAAGGCTACGCGCATGATCCTCGAATATCTTGACCTGTTGATGTTCGCGGCGTTGATGGCGGCGATCCTGTCGGGGTTTCCGGTGTCATTCGCCATCGCGGGCACGGCCATCGGGTTTGCCTATCTGGGTTGGGTCACGGGGGTGATGCAGATCGGCCTTCTGGGGGCATTGGGTCAGCGCGTGTTCGGCGTTTTGACGAATGACGTCCTGATCGCGATCCCGTTGTTCGTGATGATGGGTGTCGTGCTGGAACGCTCCCGCATCGCCGAGGACCTGCTGGATACGATGGGCCGGCTCTTCGGGCAGTTGCGCGGGGGGCTGGGCATTTCGGTCATTCTTGTTGGCGCGCTGCTGGCCGCCTCCACGGGCATCGTGGGGGCCACGGTAATCGCGATGGGGCTGATCGCCCTGCCGACGATGCTGCGGACGGGATACGATCCGCGGCTGGCCTCGGGGCTCGTTTGCACGGCGGGTACGCTGGGGCAGATCATTCCGCCGTCGACGCTTCTGATCATCCTCAGTGACGTGATGTCTAGCGCCTATCAACAGGCGCAGTATGAACAGGGCAAATTCTCGGTCGAGACGATCTCGGTCGGGCAGGTCTTTGCCGGTGCGCTGATCCCGGGGCTGACGCTGGTCACGATCTACATTCTTTATGTCTTGCTGCGCGGCGCCATCCGACCGCAGGACATGCCGCCTGCGCCGACGCCGGCAGGGCGGCCCGCCCCGGCCGAGGTGGTCGGGGCGATCTTGCCGCCCGTGGTGCTGATCATCGCCGTTCTGGGCGCCATCCTCGGCGGGATTGCTACCCCGACCGAGGCCGCCAGCGTGGGTGCGATCGGCGCGATCCTGATGGCAGGGGCACGGCAGGGCGCCAACCGCCGTTTGATCCTCATCGGGGCGGGGGCGCTGCTGATCCTCGCGGTTGCGGCAGGGTTGGCCCCGGTGCGCCTGCAACGCAGCGATGCGGGGCCAGCGGCCTGGGCGCTTGGCGCCGTTTATGGAACGCTTGCGCTGATCGGCCTTGTCGCTGTTCTGGCCGCACTTCGGCAATTGCATCGAAAAGAGGTGCTGTCCGGTGCGGTCACAACGACCATGACGGTCACATCGATGATTTTCGCCACGATCCTGATGGCGTCCGTCTTTTCCCTGGTGTTTGTCGGTCTGGGGGGCGAAGACCGGGTGGCGGCGATACTGGGTGCCATTCCGGGCGGGCCCACCGGAGCGCTGATCTTTGCCATGGCGATGATTTTCGTGATGGGGTTCTTCCTCGACTTCGTCGAAATCACCGTGATCCTGCTGCCGCTTCTGGCTCCTGTTCTGATCCTGATGGGGCATGATCCCGTCTGGCTGGCGGTGCTGATCGCGATCAACCTTCAGACCTCGTTCCTGACACCGCCGTTCGGGTTCTCGTTGTTCTACCTGCGCGGCGCGGCCCCGCCCGAGATCACGACGGGCCAGATCTATGCCGGCGTGGCGCCCTTCATCCTGTTGCAGATTGTCGGGGTTGCGGTGATCTGGGCCGTCCCGCAACTGGCGACATGGCTGCCGGACCTGGTGTTCTGACATGAAAAAGGCCCGCGCGATGGCGGGCCTTTCGGTTTCATTTGTCGCCGACTACTTTTTCAGCGCGTCACGGATTTCCATCAGGATGTCCAGTTCGCTGGGGCCCGGGTCCTCGGCGGGGGTCTCTTCTTCCTTGGTCTCCGCGGCGTCTTTGACCCGGTTGACATACCGCACCAGCATGAACACCACGAAGGCGATGATCAGGAAGTTGATTATTGCCATGATGAACGCGCCATAGGCGAAGACGGCCGCTCCGGCTTCTCTTGCGGCCTCGAGCGAGGCGCCCTCGGCGACCTCACCGGACAGGACCGCGTAGTTATTGGTAAAATCGATGCCACCCATGAAAAGCCCGATGATCGGGTTGATCAGGTCGCCCACCAAAGACGTGACGATCGCGGTGAACGCGGCGCCGATAATGATACCAACGGCCATGTCCATGACATTGCCCTTGGCAATGAA
>JANSYB010000245.1 GCA_024742655.1 Paracoccaceae bacterium
CCTTCCATGAGCGTCAGCATCGTCCGGGCCAGACCGTCAGGCTTGAGGTGGTGATCTCTGATTGTAACCGGTCTGACATCCTCGATTTCAAACCCAGCCTCGCGCAGGATGGGTGGCAGGATGGCAGGCACACGTCGTTCGACAAAGTGCTGATCCCATGCCGTGATCATCGCGTCCATACGGGGCTGATCCTCTGTGTGCCAGATCCAGCTGTCGAAATGAACGTCGCTGACGACCAGCCGACCATCCGGCCGCAGAGCACGGGCGGCCTCCCGGACGGCGAGAGGAATATCGTCAAGGTATTCGAAAACCTGAACCGCGACCGCTTTGTCGATGGTATTGCTGTCGACGGGTAACGCATATGCCCCGCCGTCGCGGAACTCGACCCAGTCGAACTCGGCGCAGCGGGGTAATGCGGCACCCCGCATGTCTGGACTGGGGTCCACCCCGATCACCTTGCCCGTGGGACCAACGGCGCGCGCCAGCTCCGCCGACAACATCCCGTTGCCGCTTCCGATATCAAGGATTGTTTCGGATGGCTTGGGGTCGACCGCGTCAAAGGAAAGCCGCCGCCGCTGGATGATATCAGCCCCCTGATATCCAAGGTCGAGCAAACGCGTGGTTTCTGCGTCGAACTGCAGCATTTTTAACAATCCCCCACGTCATTCGTCACAATCCCTCACGTCATAGTACCAGTGTACGGCGGTTTCACCAAATTGGCGGCACACAGGGGTGGTGCCGACAGATCAGACGAACCGGACAGCGATGCGGGCGAAGTCTCCAATGAGACGCGTCAGCGCGCGGCCTGTTGGCGGGACAGTTGCACCGCCAGAATACCGGCCGTCACCACCAGAACACCGACGATGTCCCACATTCCAAGGCTTTCGCCGAGGATCAGCGCCGCGATCACCACGCCGAGGAACGGGTTGAGAAAGTGGAAGGTCGCCGCCTTGATCGCGCCGATCCGGTTGACCAGCATGAACCACACCAGCGTGGCCGCCAGCCCGGGGATCAGCGTGGTGTAGACGAAGGCCGCGACCAGTTGCCAGGACCAGGCGATCTCGATGGTCTCGGTGGCCGCACCGAAGAGGCCAAGGGCCACGCTGCCCACCAGCATCTGCAGCCCCACGATCATAAGGAAATTGCCCCCCGACGTGGCCCCGCGCACCGACAGCGTCGCAAATGTCAGCGCGATCACCCCGGCCACGCATAGCATCAACCCGTAAAGATCCGCGCCACCCTGCAGGCGGGAGCCCATGATGATGCCCACACCGATCACGCCCGCCACCAGCCCGGCAAAACCAAGCGCGCCGATGCGTTCGCCGAAGATGGCCCAGCTTGCCAAGCCTACCAGCAGCGGCATGGACGAGGCGATGATGGCCGCGAGCGACGCCTCGATGGTCTGCATGGCCACGAAATTCAGGCCCAGGTAGAGCGCGTTCTGGCAAATGCCGAAGACGATCGTGGCGCGCCACTGGGCCGGTGTCAGCCGCCAGCTCTGGCCAAGCCACCGCGCGATCAATACGCCCAGAATGCCCGAAATCAGGAACCGCAGCGCCAGCGCGCTGACCGGCGGTGCGGCGGCCACGATGATGCGGGCCGACGTGAAGGCAGACGACCACATGACGGCAAAAGCCAGCCCCATTATGATCGCCCGAATGTCCATTCCCTACCCCTGCAACTGAAAAGGGCCGCCCGTTCGGGGCGACCCTTTCCGAAACTCTGGCGAATTACAAGATCAGCCGTTCACGCTGTCCTTGAGTGCCTTGGCGATGGTCATCTTGACGACCTTGTCCGCCGGCTTGGAAATCTGTTCGCCGGTGGCGGGGTTGCGCACCATGCGGGCCGGACGCTCGCGGCAGTAGATCTTGCCAACGCCGGGCAGGGTCACGGCGCCACCGCCCGAAACCTCGCGGGTGATGATCGCGATCATGGCGTCCAGTGCGCCACTTGCGGTTTTCTTGTCACTGTCCATCTCTTCGGCCAGAGCCGCAACGAGCTGGGTTTTTGTCATCGGTTTTGCCATTTCATGGTCTCCTTCAACTGCCCGTTCCTTGGGCCTCCTGCACGAGATTTAACTGTATCTTGTGATCAAACACAATGAATAGTGTAACAAAACAAGAGTTTTTCATGCATTTTGTGCCGATTTCCGGTCCTCAGAGAAAGGCAGTCTCGTCAAAACTGCGCAATTTCCGGCTGTGAATGCGCTCCAGCGGCATTTTTCGCAGGGCTTCCATGGCTCGAATCCCGATCATCAGATGTCTTGCGACCTGCGCCTTGTAAAAATCGCTGGCCATGCCGGGCAACTTCAACTCACCGTGCAGCGGCTTGTCGGAAACACATAGAAGCGTGCCATAGGGCACGCGAAATCGGAACCCGTTCGCGGCGATCGTGGCGCTTTCCATGTCCAGCGCCACGGCGCGTGATTGCGACAGGCGCTGCACCGGGCCGGATTGGTCGCGCAACTCCCAGTTCCGGTTGTCGAAGCTGGCCACCGTGCCGGTGCGCATCACGCGCTTGAGGTCATACCCCTCAAGCTGGGTTTCGGCGGCCACTGCCTGTTCCAGCGCGATCTGGATCTCTGCCAGCGCCGGGATCGGCACCCAGGCGGGCAGGTCATCATCCAGCACCCCGTCTTCGCGCAGGTAGGCATGGGCCAGCACGAAATCGCCCAGCGACTGGGAATTTCGCAGACCCGCGCAATGCCCCACCATGATCCACGCATGCGGACGCAGGACGGCGATGTGATCCGTCGCCGTCTTGGCGTTGGAGGGGCCCACGCCGATATTGACCAGTGTAATGCCCGATCCGTCCTCCCGCTTGAGGTGATAGCTGGGCATCTGCGGCAGTTTCAGTGGGGCGGGCAGGGGCGCATCGGGGTCCGTGATGACCGTATCGGCGGGGCCGACAAAGGCGGTATAGCCACTGTCCGGCTCGGCCAGCATCCGCCGGGCATAGGCCTCGAACTCGGCCACGTAGAACTGGTAGTTGGTGAACAGAACGTGGGTCTGGAAATGCGCCGGATCCGTCGCCGTGTAATGGGTCAGCCGCGCCAGAGAATAATCGACGCGTTGTGCGCTGAAAGGGGCCAGGGCCCCGGGGCGCCCTTCCCCGGCCACATAGGTGCCATTCACGATATCATCATTGGTCGTCGACAGGTCCGGCACGTCGAAAAAGTCACGTAACGTGAAATCGGCAGCCCCCTGTTGTGGAACGGTGATCCCGGCATCGTTGGCCACGGCGAAATGCACCGGCATCGGCGTGTCGGAGACCTGAACCGTGACCGCCACCTCGTGATTGTCCATCAGGATGCCAAGCTGTTGTTCGAGATAGTGCCGGAACAGGCGCGGTCGCGTGATCGTCGTGGCATAGGTGCCCGGTTCGGCCAGGTGGCCAAAGCTGAGACGGCTGTCGATCTTGGCGAAACTTTGCGTGGTGATCCGGATTTCCGGATAAAAGGCGCGGATGCGCGCGTCCGGGATGCCCGACTGAATCGCGTCGATAAAACGGGTGCACAGGAACGAAACCGCCTCGTCATAAAGCGCGATCAGGTGATCGACCGCGGCCGCTGCACTGGTAAAGCTTTGCGGCGGGCGGGGCTCTGGTCGCTTTATCTTTGTGGGTGAGGCCATGTCGGCTATGCAATGTACCTGTCACATTCAACTTTCGTGACTCACGTTGACACGCTACCGGACGGTGATCAAGTTGAAGCGGTTCAGGTGCAACAGGTGGATGCCCGATGGATTACGAAACGGTGAACGCAGAAGATTTCGGCGCGTCCCTGAGGGGGATCGGGCTGAACCTGCTGGTTCGGGATGTGCCGGCTCAGGTCGCGTTTCTCGAACAGGTCGGCGGTATGCAGGGGCATCAGGTCACGCAGGATTTCGCGATCATGACCTATCACGGGCAGGTCATGCAGCTTCATGCCGATCAAACCTACGCGAAACATCCCCTGCTGGGCCTCTTGCCCGAAAACCCGCCGCGCGGGGCCGGGGCGCAGTTTCATCTTTACCAGACCGATCCCGACACAGCCGCGGACACGGCGCGACGCCTCGGGGCGCATGTCCTGCAAGAACCCGCGGATAAGCCTCATGGCTTGCGCGAGACCTTTATCCTTGATGACAACGGGTATGCCTGGGTGGCCTCGCGTCCGCTGACGCATGGGGAAGTCGACGCGGTGAACGCAGGATGAGCAAGGTTCTTTTGTCTTTCGGGCACGGGTATTCCGCCCGCGCACTGGCCCGCAGGCTGGTGCCGCAGGGATGGACGATCTATGGCACCACCCGCAGCGAGGAAAAATGCACCGCTTTGAGAGCCGAGGGCGTCATCCCGGTGCAGTGGCCGCAAGGCGATCTGAGCGAAGCCCTTGATACGGCCACCCATGTACTGACCTCCGCCGGACCGGATGCCGAGGGCGATCCGGTTTTGCGCCGATACCGGGCTGAGATCGACGAAATCGCGCCGCGGCTGGACTGGGCGGGATACCTGTCCACAACCGGCGTTTACGGCGATCATCAGGGCGCCTGGGTCACCGAGGCTACGCCACTGACGCCATCCACTCGACGCGGCCGGATGCGGGTCGAGGCAGAGGCCGAATGGCAGGCCATCCCCGATCTGCCACTGCATATCTTCCGGCTGGCGGGGATCTACGGCCCCGGGCGGGGCCCTTTCGAAAAGGTGCGTCAGGGTACGGCACGCCGGATCATCAAGAAGGGCCAGGTGTTCAGCCGTATCCATGTCGAGGACATCGCACAGGTTCTGGAGGCGTCGATCCACCGGCCGAACCCGGGTGCGGCGTATAATGTCTGCGACAACGACCCCGCCCCGCCGCAGGACGTGATCGGCTATGCCGCCGAGCTTCTGGGTCTGCCCCTGCCGCCCGAGGTGGATTTCGAAACCGCCGACATGACCCCCATGGCGCGC
>JANSYB010000030.1 GCA_024742655.1 Paracoccaceae bacterium
GCGGCAACCCCGCCGAACCGCGTGCTGAACGTCTGCGATCTGTCAGGCTATGTCAGGCCGCGCCTCGCGCCGGACGCGCCAACCCGGACCGCAGGCCGCATCGCTCCGCCCGATGGTCCCGGCCTCGGTATCATCGTTGACGAAACCTGCCTCGGCACGCCCGGCCTGATACTGGATTGACCACATGAACCACATTCATAGCCAAGCCGAGTGGGCCGCCCGCGCCCAAAAGGTGTTGCCCGGCGGGGGCTTCGGCAATTTCGACCCCACGATTTTCATCCGTGAGGGCAAGGGCGCGCGCGTCTGGGACGAGAATGGCACTGAATATATCGACTACCTGATCGGATCGGGGCCGATGTTGCTGGGCCACGGCCACCCCGAAGTGCTCGAGGCGATCTATGAGCAATTGCCCAAGGGCCAGACGTTTTTCGCCAACAACACCGCGGCCATCGAACTGGCCGAGGAGATCATCCGCGCCGTCCCCTGCGCCGAGCAGCTGCGCTATGTCGCGTCGGGGGGCGAGGCGGATATGTACGCCATCCGCGCCGCGCGCGCCTTTACGGGCCGCGACAAGATCGTGAAATTCGAAGGCGGCTATCACGGCATGTCCGCCGAGGCGCAGATGAGCCTCGCCCCTGCCCGGCTGGCCAACTTTCCGCAGGCGGTGCCCGACAGTGCCGGCATCCCGCGCACGGTGGCCAACGAGATGCTGATCGCGCCCTTCAACGATGCCGATTACATCCGCTCGCTTCTGGCCGAGCACGGCGAGCGGGTCGCGGGCCTGATCGTCGAGCCGCTGCAGCGTATCATCCCGCCCCAGCCGGGATTCCTGAACGTCCTGCGCGAGGAATGCGACCGGTACGGTATCGTTCTGATCTTCGACGAGGTGGTGACCGGCTTTCGCTTTGCCTATGGCGGCGCGCAGGAGCTTTATGGCGTGCAGCCCGACCTGTGCAGCCTAGGCAAGATCATCGGCGGTGGCTTCCCGCTGGCCGCGACGGCAGGGCGGGCCGACATCATGGCGCATTTCGACAAGGCCGCTGTCGGCGCCGAGAACTGGCTGATGCAACTGGGCACGCTCTCGGGCAACCCGGTGGCAGCCGTGGCCGGCCTCAAGACAATGGAGATTTTGCGCCGCGAGGGTCAGTACGAGATATTGCGCGCGCATGGTGAGCGGCTGATGCGGATGGCGCGCACCGCGCTGGACGCCGAAGGCATCGCCCATCGCATCGTCGGTCATCCCACGCTGTTCGAGGTGGTGTTCACCGATGGCGAGGTGCGGGATTACCGCGATGTCCTGTCGGCAGACACCGTGCGCGCGGCCATTTTCAACACGACCCTGCGCAGGCACGGGATTTTCAAATCCCCGGGCAAGACCTATCCCTGCCTGGCCCTGACGGAAGCGGATTTCGAACAGACCCGGGCCGCCTATGCCGCCGCCGCCCGCGCCGTGGCCAAGACCGGCTGACCCCACCCTTTCTGGCCCCGAACACCTTGACCCGGCGCCCTTTCCGGGCCGCCGGACGAACCTGTTTTTGCAAGGCCGGAAGCCCGATCATTGCGGAAAAAAATATTCATTAGGGTAAAATAGATGTTTAATTTCCGGCGCTATTTTAATCTAATCGTCCAAATAATAATCGAATCAATCGAATTTGGCGCAATATTGGAGTAAGCTGCGCCAATAATTTGGATCAGAATTGGTCCGAATTTCTGGGGAGGGACAAAAGAACATCCCCTGCAAGATAAAGAAACGTCCAAATGGGAGGACATCCGAATGGATACCGATATCGGCGCGTTAACGGTGATATTCACCGAGTTCTATTACTGGGTGACCGTGCCGCTCATGTTCCTGATTCACGTGGGGTTCTGCATGTACGAGGTCGGCGCGAGCCGCCACAAGAACCACATGCACACCGTGATGAAAAACACCATGCTCATGCCGCTGGTGACCATCACCTTCTTCTTCTTTGGCTGGTGGATCTACTTTGCCTTTCCAAACTTCGGCCCCTTCGCAGGCGCCAGCCTCACACAATCCGACAACGCCGTGCCGTGGTCCGAACTCATGGGCACGCATCTTGGCGGCCCCGGACCAGCGCTGGAATCGGCGCAGGGCTATGGCGCGGACCTGGGCAATGGCTTCTGGGCGCGCCTGAACGGCGTGTTCTGGGCGGCGTTCCTGCTGTTCAGCTGGACAGCGGCCTCGATCGTCTCGGGCGCCACCATTGAACGCATCCGGCCCGCGGCCTTCTGGATCCTGGCCGTGGTCATCGGCTCGTTCTGCTGGATCGTCGACGCGGCCTGGGGCTGGCACCCCGATGGCTGGATGGTCACGAAACTGGGCTATCACGATGCCTATGCCTCGGGCGTGATCCACGCCATCGCGGGCGGCTTCGCGCTTGGTGTGATATGCGTCCTGGGCCCCAGGATCGGCAAGTTCGCCCCCGACGGCACCCCGCGCAACATCAACCCGCACAACAAGTGGCTGGTCACGATCGGTCTGTTCCTGATCTATTGCGGTTTCTGGGGCTTCTACGTGGCCTGCAACGTACCGATCATCGATCACGGGTCCCTGGGCGGCGCGGAAGGCGTGGTGAATTTCACCGCGACGACCATCTACCTGACGCCCACGACCCTGTCGGCGATCGTCTTCAACTTCCTGATGTCGCTGTCGGGCGGGTTGCTGGCCGGTTACGTCGTGTCCAAGGGCGAGGCGTTCTGGACCTATTCCTGCGGTCTTGCAGGCATCATCACCGCCTCGGCGGGCAATGACCTCTATCACCCGATTCAGGCCATGCTCATCGGCGCGGTCGGGGCTTGGTGCGCCTACAAGCTGCATTTCTGGGTCGAGCGCAAGTTCAAGATCGACGATCCGGTGGGCGCGGTGGCCGTGCATGGCTATGCGGGCTTCATCGGCCTGGTGATCTGCGGCTTCATGCTCTGGGGTCATCCGGCAACGGCGGCCTATCACGAGACCGTCGCCACCATTAACCCGGTGGGTCAGTTCCTGGGTGCGTGCATCATGTTCATCGTGCTGGGCTTCATCCCGGCGTGGATCGTCTCCAAGATCCTGATGGGCATGGGCATGCTGCGGGTGCCGCCGGCGGTGGAACTGGTGGGTCTCGACATGAGCGAGGAGATCGCCGAGGAAATGGACGCCATCGAGGTGTCCGAGGCCGATATCGCCGAGGCCAGACGCCTTGGCCTGCTGACATAAGGAGGATCAACCCATGTCAACCACTGCTGTTGAAACCTGGGCAGGCGCGGACCTGTCACAAATCGGGCCAGTCTATCCGATGGTCGGAACGGAGTTCATCCTTGTCGTGATCGGGGTGCTGTTCTGGCTGGCCTTCCATGTCCTGCAGGCCCGGATCGAGAAAAAGGAACTCGAGGCGGACGAGGCCGCGGCCCGCAGCCCCGAGCGCCTGAAACGGGTCTTCGAGGAAGAGGCGCACGAGTAACGCGCCCTTGACCTGAACACGCCTGACGCCGGCCTTCGGGCCGGCGTTTTTATTTGGCATCTTGGCATCTGGACAAGACGGTGCGCCTCTGACACTTCTGCCGGGCCGGGCAACCCGCCCAGCCCTTGCCCTGAGCGGACCCGCGACACATGACCCCGATCCAAACCGCTCCGAACCTCCGGCTGGGTGTGATCAGCGCGCTTGGCGTGCTGGTCATCTGGTCGGGCTTCATCGTGTTTTCGCGCGCCGGGGTCCAGACCACCCTGACCCCGGGCGACATCACCGCGCTGCGCTTCATGGTGGCGGGGGCGCTGACCCTGCCCTTTGCGTGGCGCTGGTGGCCGCGTCATCTCGGCCCCGTCCCCATCATCCTGATCGTGCTGTGCGGATCGGGCGCGCTTTATGCGATGCTGATCTATATCGGGCTGACGCAGGCCTCGGCGGCCTATGCGGGGGTTTTCAGCAACGGTGCGCTGCCTCTTTTCACGGTCGTGCTTGTGACGGTCGCGACGCGCCAGTTGCCCAACCGGCTCCAGATCCTCAGCCTGACGGTGGTCACGGCGGGTGCCGTGCTGGTCGCCGTGACCGGCATCGACGGCTCCGAGCGCAACGCGGCGCGCGGCATCGCGCTGTTCCTGGCCGCCGCCGCGATCCAGTCGGTCTATATCTTCGGGGTCCGGCGCTGGCGGCTGACCCCGCGCCAGGCGCTGGTGGTCATCAACATCCCCAATGCGGTGATCTTTCTGCCGATCTGGTTTTTCCTGATGCCCTCGGGCCTGTCCGAGACGCCACTGCCCACGATCCTGTTTCATGCGGCGTTCCAGGGGCTGGGACCGGGCATTCTGGCGATGGTCTGTTTCGCGCTGGCCGCGCAGCATCTTGGCCCCACGCACACGGCGGGGTTTTCCGCGGCCGTTCCGGCCACGGCGGCCCTGCTGGCCATCCCGGTCCTGTCGGAAATCCCCGGCCCGCTGGAATGGGCCGGGATCGCGCTGGTGACACTGGGCCTTCTGATGCTGGTGCGCGCGCGTTAACCTTGGCGGCGCGCCGCGCGGTTCTCGCGCCGGTCGACCCAGTGGCGATACCACAGGTCCGCCGGTTTCAGGAAATGCGGCGTGTCGAAGAGGTGCATCACGTGGCGCGGCAGATGCGTGCGGGAATAGGCGGTCTGCCCCCGCGGATCGCCCACCGCCTGCCACGCGGCCTTGGCCCCCAGATAGGGCGCCATCACCGTGCCCGACCCCGAATACCCCATCGAGAAATGCAGCCCGTCGCGTTCACCCACATGCGGCATATGCCCGAAACTGAACCCGGTGTTGCCACTCCAGGCATGGCTGAGCCGCACGTCGCGCAATTCGGGCCAGATCTCGCACATCGTCGCCTTGAGGCGCGCCGCGGCCACCTCTAACGGCACGTCCCGCATCGAGGCGCGCCCACCGAACAGGATCCGCGTGCCATCGGGCGACAGGCGAAAATAGCTGTGCCGGGCGCGCGTCTCTACCATCATCCGCCGCCCCGGCGCCAGATGACCCAGAAGGTTGGCGGGCAGTTCCTCGGTCGCGATCAGGTAGCTGGGCAGCGGGAACACCCGCTGCACATGCCACTTGAACGGGCGCGTTGTGTAACCGTTGGTGGCCAGGATCACCTTGTCGGCGCGCACCCGCCCACGCGGCGTTGTCGCCACGAAGCCTGTCACGTCCCGCTCCAGCCTCTCGACCGGGGCATGGCCAACCACCGGCACGTCCCGGCGGCGCACCGCGGCCAGCATGCCGGCATGGTATTTCGCGGGATGCAGCGCGGCATGTTCGGGAAAGACGATCGCACCGTGATATTGCCCGGTCCCGATCTCGCGACCCAGATCGGCGCGCTCGACCACGTCGATGGCCACGTCACTTTTGGCGCGCACATTTGCGGCCAGCCGTTTCTGACCGTCGAAATGCGATCCCGTCCAGGCCAGCTGAATGCGCCCGGTCTGCTGAAAGTCGCAGTCGATGCCCTCGGCCTCGATAAAGGCTTTGGCCCAGTTCAGCGCCGGGCTGGCCTCCGCGAAAATCGCGTCGGCCACCTCGGCCCCGAACCGCGCGGCCAGTTTCTCCCAGCCCAGCCGGGGATGCGCGCCCACCATGCCGCCGTTGCGGCTTGATGCGCCCTGCCCCGGCAGGCCCGCCTCCACGACCGCCACGCGCGCCCCGCAATCGGACGCGGCAATGGCTGCCGACAGGCCGGTATATCCCGCCCCGACCACCAGAATGTCACACCGCTCCGGCAGGGCGTCTGCGGTTTCGGCCGGGGCCGCCTCTTCCCACCAATAGGGATGCCCGAGCTCCGACTCGCCCGTCAGCAAAGCCATGATCGGCTGTCCTTTCTCATCCATCAACCAGATGAAAGCTTTCCCTGAAAACCACCGCCGGGCAAGCGCGCTTGTGCGTCACATGGGCTGTCGTATCCGTCGCGTGGCCCGGTTGCACGACAGCCCCGGGTGCGGTATTGGATTTGCCCCGACCCATCTGCATCTCCTGCACCGGACCGCCACCATGGCCCAAACCGCCCGACAGATCAAAAAGCGTATCGGCCTGACCGCCCGAAATGTCGCCGTCACCCTGATTGCCGGCGTGTGCCGGTGGGTTCCGATCGAAGAGATCAACGCCAGGATATGCGCCCGCCCGATGCGTGACCAGGTGCTGATCACGGTGGGCGTGCTGGCCATTCTGGCCGGGCTGAGCCTGTTGGCCGCGCAGTTCGGCTGGATCGGAATGCTGGTGTTCTGGCTTGCGGTGATCGTGATCGCCAACTGACCCGCGCGGCGGGTGTCATCGCCGCGCCCAATCCCTGCAACGCCCCGTTCTGCAACGCAAAAATAATCCTGCCGCATCGCAGCATACAAATGTATGCTATTGTTTTAAATGATTTTTTTATAAATCTTTTGATCCAAGCCAGCCCCATGGCCCGTATCCCTTGCAATTGACGCAGAAAGGAGCAGACATGGAAACGCTAGTTGGAATACTCGCCTTCGGAACGCTCGGCTTTACGGTCGTTTTCGCCTATCTCAGCGTGCGCGCCACCGATAAACTGCGCGACAGCGATCAGCCGAAATCGGCCCTTTCGCGGGACGGAATCGAACAACGGCTGAAGA
Source organism: Paracoccaceae bacterium (assembly GCA_024742655.1). Lineage (GTDB taxonomy): Bacteria > Pseudomonadota > Alphaproteobacteria > Rhodobacterales > Rhodobacteraceae > Roseovarius. The sequence goes on from JANSYB010000030.1 coordinate 6,592, forward strand.
CGGCACAACGGTCGTAACCGTTGCCACCCTTCCCTCCGGGACCTCAGGAAAACGCCGGGCAAAACTTTTGCCCGGCGTTTTTCAACTGCCCGACAACACGGCAGAGCAGGCGTGATTGACAGGATCAGCACGAGGGCGCCCGCCATTGCGCGCCAAACGTAAAAAAATCGTATCAACTGAAAAAATTTCGCGTTAAGATATCGTTAGATATTTTCTCAAGGTTATTAGTGCATGAAGTTCTCTGAAATCGAACTGCCGTCCAACAGGAAATTCGGTCTGTTTTTCACGGCCGTTTTTTCGATCGCCTGCGCCTATTTCGCCTACAAGGGCATGAACGTCCTCGCCTCGATTCTGGGCGGGCTGGCCATCGTTTTCGTTGTGCTGTCGCTGACAAAGCCGGGCCTGCTCTTGCCTCTCAACAAGCTTTGGATGGGCTTGGGCTTCGTGCTTGGCATGATCGTCAGCCCGATTGTGCTTGGCCTTATTTTCTTTGTCATTTTCACCCCTGTCGGGTTGATGATGCGCCTGTTTGGACGGGACGAACTTCGCATGAAGCCAGACCGGGCAAAAAGCCATTGGAAAACGCGGGACAACGACGCCGCGGCAGTAAACTCCTTCAAGACACAATTCTAAGTCGAAAGACGAAAATGGACCTCATCAAAGAACTCTGGACTTTTCTCAAAGCGAAAAAGAAGCTTTGGCTGGCACCGATCATCCTTGTTATGCTGATCTTGGGGGGGCTTTTGATCCTTGCTCAAGGCTCCGTGGTCGCGCCATTCATCTATACGCTCTTCTGATCTCAAGGGGAGTTGGACATGTATATTCTCGGCGTATCGGCGTTTTACCATGACAGTGCGGCCTGCCTTCTCAAGGACGGTGAGATCATCGCGGCGGCACAGGAAGAACGGTTCACCCGCAAAAAGCACGACGCCGCCTTTCCCGCCCAGGCCGTGGCCTATTGCATCGCGCAGGCCGGGATCCGCCCGGACGCGATTGACCATGTCGTTTTCTACGAAAAACCATTCCTGAAATTCGAACGCTTGCTGGAGACCTACCTCGCCTTCGCGCCGCGCGGTTTTCGCAGCTTCTCGGCCGCGATGCCATTGTGGATCAAGGAAAAGCTGTTTCAGAAAACCATGCTGGTGAAGGACCTCTCGGAGGTGCTGGACGATCAGGTCGACTGGAAGTCACGCCTGCTGTTTTCCGAGCACCACCTGTCGCATGCCGCCAGTGCATTTTACCCCTCCCCGTTCGACAGCGCCGCAGTTCTGACGCTCGACGGGGTCGGCGAATGGACGACCACGTCCGTCGCGGTGGGCCAGGGCCGGGACCTGAAGGTCATCAAGGACATCCAGTTCCCACATTCGCTTGGCCTGCTCTATTCGGCCTTCACCTATTACACGGGTTTCAAGGTGAACTCGGGTGAATACAAGGTCATGGGGCTGGCCCCCTACGGAGAGCCGAAATACGCGGAGCTCATCAAGGACAAGCTGATCCATGTCGCGGAAGACGGCAGTTTTCAGCTGGACATGAGCTATTTCGACTACGCGACCGGCCTGACGATGACGAACCGCAAGTTCGCCGATCTGTTCGGCGGCCCGGCACGCCAGTCGGAATCCGAATTGACCCAACGCGAGATGGACCTCGCGGCATCGGTTCAGCAGGTCACCGAGGAGGTCGTCGTCAAGCTGGCCCGCGGGATCGCACGGGAAACCGGCGAGAAGAACCTTTGCCTCGCCGGGGGCGTGGCGCTGAACTGCGTGGCCAACGGCATCCTTCTGCGCGAGGGGATCTTCGACAATATCTGGATACAGCCGGCCGCCGGAGACGCCGGTGGTGCCTTGGGCGCCGCCTTGTGCGCCTGGCACCTGCATCACGAACACGACCGGCCCAGCCCGGCGGGGCGCGATGGAATGAAAGGCGCCTATCTGGGCCCGGTCTATTCCGACGAAGACATCGAGGCGGCACTGACAAGATGCGGCGCGACGTTCCACAAGCTGGATGAGCAAAGCCTGATCGACCGCGTTGCGACCGCCCTGGCCGAGGAAAAGGCCGTCGGCTGGATGCAGGGCCGGATGGAATTCGGCCCGCGCGCCCTGGGCGGGCGCAGCATTATCGCCGACCCTCGATCGCCGGTGATGCAAAAACAGCTGAACCTCAAGGTGAAATACCGCGAAAGCTTCCGGCCGTTCGCCCCCAGTGTGCTGCGCGAACATGTCGGTGACTGGTTCGAGCACGACGCCGACAGCCCTTACATGCTTCTGGTGGCGGATGTGCAATCCGACAAGCGCCGCCAGATGACGGATGAGGAAAACGCCCTGTTCGGCATCGAAAAACTGAACGTTCCGCGCTCTTCGGTGCCGGCGATCACGCATGTCGATTATTCAGCCCGGATTCAGACGGTTCACCAGGACACGAACCCCCGCTACCACGCCGTGATCAGCGGCTTTCACGAAAAAACCGGCTGCCCGCTTGTGGTGAACACGTCCTTCAATGTGCGCGGCGAACCGATCGTTTGCACCCCGGAGGACGCCTTCAGGTGTTTCATGGGTACAGAGCTGGATGTGCTCGCTGTCGGCAACTTTCTCTTGCTGAAAGACCAACAGGACGAGGCGCTCAAGGAAAACTACGAGGACCGCTATGAGCTGGATTAAGACGCTTTCGGTCATTGCCATCAGCACGCTCATCTCGCTGCTCATCCTCGAGGTCGGCGTTCGCATGATCTTTCCGGGCACCGTGCTCTATAATCGTTTTCAGGAGCCGGTCACCTATGGAGAGTTCGAAACGCGCCGCCTGAGACCGGACACCCGGTTCAAGCACACCTCGCCCGACGGCGTGTTCCGTTTCGCCACCAATGCGCAGGGCTTTCGCATGGATATGGACGTGCCGGACATCAAAGGCCCGGATACGCTTCGTGTTCTGCTTCTTGGCGACAGCCACACGATGGGCATGGAGGTCCAGCAGGACGAGACATTCGCCGCGGTCCTGCAGGGCCGGCAATGCGGCGACAAGGTGATCGAGACGATCAACACGGGCGTGTCGGGGTCCGGCACGAGCGAGCACCTGATCACGCTGGAACATCTGCTGCCCCGTCTTGAGCCGGATGTCGTCGTGGAGGCGTTCTACGACAATGATCTGGACGACAACACCAAGGCGTTTCACGGGTTGGTCGACGGAAAGCTGACCATCGACCGGACCACCCATCCGGCGTTGAAGGGCCTCAAGATCCTGCGCGCGCACAACAATATCGGCCTGACCCGTTACCTGTCGCAAAATTCCTACACCTATTCGATGCTGATGAATTTCGTTTGGGAAAAGGGCAAGCAGTTGTTTTATGGCTCGGATCGGGGCGAGGCCGAACAAACCAACTACGTGGAACGTGTTCAGCAAAGTGCCAGGGAACTGGAAATCAAGATCGGGTTCTTCAACCTGATCCTCGACCGGATGCGCGAGGTCACGGACGGCAAGGCCGATCTGTATCTCGTCGGGATACCAAGCCTTACCGCGTATGACCTGGCGGATTTCCTGACACCCGAAAACATGCCGATCCTGCTCGACGTCACATTCGAGGTGGACAAGACATGGCACGTCGACAACGGCCACCGCCACATCAACGCCGCCGCCCATACAAGAATCGGCGAAGCGATCTTCGACCGGATCTGCCCCACGCAGTGACACGCGCCCCCGGGAACCCTGCCAATCCGGCACACGCACATAACAGACCAAGGCCCGCCGGCCCGCGCGCTTTTATCATATCAAGTGCGGAAAAGATGGTGCCCCCACACGGACTCGAACCGCGGACCTACTGATTACAAATCAGTTGCTCTACCAGCTGAGCTATAGGGGCACGGGCGTCTGGATACGCAGGAATGCGCCGCACTTCAAGACGAAATCCGCCACATGCGAAAGCGGTTTAACTGCCCGCAAAAGCCGATATATTGCCCGCAACAGGAACCCACCGGGATCGAGCATGCAGGTCGTCATACACGCGGGCGCCCATTTCACGGATGAAGACAGGCTGATCAATTGCCTGACCGCCAACCAAAACCGGTTGTCGGAGATCGGAACCGACGTGCCCGCCCCCGATGCCTATCGCAAGCTGCTGCGCGATATTCTGAACACGGCCACAAAGAC
>JANSYB010000034.1 GCA_024742655.1 Paracoccaceae bacterium
GTCGATATCCTGCCTGGGGACGGGCAACGCGATTACACCTGTGGCCTGAAGACCCGCGAGGGGCATCGGGGCACGGATATCGTGCTTCGGTCCTTCGAGATGCTGGAGGACGGCGTTGATGTGCTGGCCGCCGCGCCCGGCACCGTGGCCGCCACCCGCGACGGGATGGCAGATCGCGCCGTGACCCCCGAGAACCGAGCCGAGATCGAAGGCCGCGAATGCGGTAATGCCGTGCGTGTCGATCACGGGGGCGGCTGGCAGACGCTTTATTGCCATATGAAGCGCGGCTCGATCGCGGTGAAATCCGGCGATGTCGTGCAGGCCGGCGACCGGTTGGGTCACGTGGGGCTCAGCGGGCTGACCAACATCCCCCATATCCATATCAGCGTGCTGAAGGACGGCCAGATCGTCGATCCGTTTCTGCCTGACAGCGTGGGCGGATCCTGTGGCGCGACCGCCGGTAACGGGTTGTGGATCGCCGCCCCCCCGTATAATCGCGCGGGCCTCTTCACAGCCGGGTTTTCCAAGGGCGTGCCCTCCTTTGACGCGGTCAAGTCCGGCGCGGCGCGTGTGGCGCAGATCACGCCGGATGCGCCTCTGGTGGTGTATGGTTTCGCGTTCTACCCGGAGTCCGGCGATCTGCTGACCCTTTGGGCCGAGGGGCCGGACGGTGAAATGTTTCGCACCGAAATCACGCTGGACGATCCGCAAATCCAATTGTTCCGCGCCTATGGCCGCAAGGCGCCGGCGGGCGGCTGGCCACCGGGTGACTATCGCGGCTATGTCGAATTCACCCGCGACGGCCGGCTGATCGCCATTCGCCATGCCGATGTCACGGTGCGCGCGCCCTGATATCCGGCGCCTCGCGACTGACGCATGGCAGAATGGCCAGTCCGACACCTGCGCAGGCGACCATGGCCACGATCCCGACCGTCTTGTCATGCACAGACCGTAACGCGGTGTAAAACCGACGCATGCACCAAGCGGGCAGGCTATGTGCCGGTGTGCTCAGCGGGGAGGCCTGGAGATGTGAAACGCACCCTTCAGGATCAGTACGACCGCAAGATGCACCACGACCAGACCGCCCGGCAGGTTGAGCCGGAACAGATTCGGCCCGCATCGAGACCGAACACCGATCAGCGTTCCGTCAGCTTCAGCTCGATCCGGCGGTTCTGGGCCCGCGCCTCGGGCGTATCGGCCTCATTGACGGGCTGGAACTCGCCGAAACCGTTGGCCGCCAGCCGCGCGGGCGGCAGGCCCTGCGCGTCGATCAGGTAGCGCACCACCGAAAGCGCCCGCGCCTGGCTGAGTTCCCAGTTGTCCGCAAAGCGCGCATTGGGCCGGACCGGCACATCATCGGTGTGTCCATCCACCCGCAACACCCAGTCAATGCCATCGGGGATCTCGTCGATCACGTTACGCAATGTCGTGGCCACCCGCGCCACCTGTGACCGGCCCGCATCCGACAGATCGGTTTCGCCCGGTGCAAACAGCACCTCGGACGAAAACACGAACCGGTCCCCGTCGATGCGCACACCATCACGATCGCCCAGGACATCACGTAACCGGCCAAAGAACTCAGACCGGTAACGCTCCAGATCCGCTTTTTCGGCCTCAAGGCGTTGCCGCTCGGCCTCTTCCAGCTCGCGGCGGCGGCGTTCCTCGGCGGCGACCCGGGCCAGAGCGGTGTTCAACTCATTACCCAAGGACTGCAATTGCACATCCGTTGCCGCCTCGCGGGCCTTGGCATCGTCCAGCAATGCCTGCAACTGGCCCAGCTGTTCGCGCAGCGCCGCCACCTGCTGATTGAGCAAGGTCTGCTGTTTCTGGGCCTCGGACGCGATCTCGCCCTGCTCCGCTAGGTCTGCCCGCGCTTTGGCAAGCAGCACCGCGCGTGCTTCGGCCTCGCTGAGGGCCTGCTCGGCCTCCTGCTCGGCTGCCAGCTTGGCGGCCAGCGCGGCGGTCAGTTGCGCGCGCACATCTTCGGCGGAAACCGCTTCGGCCTCGGCAGCAGATACCGCCGCCTGGGCCTCTTGCTCGGCGGCGCGTTTGGCGGCCAGCGCGGCGGCCAGTTGCGCGCGCAACTCGTCAGCAGAAACCGCCTCGGCCTCGGCAGCCGACAGGGCCGACCTGGTTTCGGAGAGTTCCTGTTGCAGCACCGAGATCCGGGCGGTCTCGGCCTCGGCCTGCGCCAAAGCGGTCTCTGCCTGTTCGCGGGCCAAAAGCGCCGCCATCAGTTGCGCGTCGAGATCTTCCGTTGCGGCCTCGGCCGCGGCCAGCAAGGTCAGGGTTTCCTCTGCCTTTTTGCGCTGTTCCTCCAGCGCCAGCGTCATGGCGGTCAATTCGGAACCGGCATTCTGCAAACGCTCCCGCAAGGCCTCGGCGGCTGCGGCCTCGGCCAGTTTTGCAGCCTCCTCTGCGGAGAGCTCGGCCTCAAGATCGGTCACCTGTGCGGACAGGGTTGTCTGGGCCTCCTGAGCCTCCGTGTAGCGCCGGCGCAGATCGGCTACCAATGCCTCGAGCGCCTCACGCCGGGCCGCGGCCAATCTGGCCTCTTCGGACTGGGCATCGACCTCGTCGCGCAACCCTGCCAGCGCCAGCTGCAACTGCTCTTGCTCGCTCAGCAATGCGTCACGCTCGCCTTCAAGCTCCGCGATCTGGCCCAGATTGGTGTCTTGCTGTGCCAACAACCCGGCCACCTGTTCCTCGAAGCTCACAATGCGGGCCTGCGCGGTTTCCAGCGCCTCGGCCTGCTCGGAGGTCTGGGCCTGCAAAGACGCGATCAGCGCCGCCTGCTGTTGCTGCAGGCTGCGCGCATCCCCAAGCGTTGCGGTCAATTCGCCCACGCGCTCCGTCAGGGTGGCGTTGCGATCCTGTTCCAGACCGAGGGCCTGAGCCAGTGCGGCGACCTCGGCGGACAACTCGTCGAGTTTGCTGGCCTGACCCGAAATGGTTTCGCGCAAGACGAACTGCACAATCATGAAAATCGTCAGCACGAACATCAGAACCAGCAACAGCCCGGTCATCGCATCCACGAATCCCGGCCAGATCGAGGCCTGGAACCGGGTGCCGGTGCGCCGGGACAACGCCATGGGTTATTGCCCCTCGCCCGGGTCTGCCCTGCGCGCGCGCATGGGTTGGGGCGCCCGATCCTGCATCTGGGCGATGACACGCGACAACGCGGTCAGGTCGGTCCGGATCTCGGTCATGGTTTCCTGACGCCCGGCGCTGATTTCTTCCAGAATTCGCAGCATCTGAACGTCGATCGAGCGCAGACGCATCCGGCTTTCGGCATCCAGCCCCTCGCCGATATGTTCCGCCCGCGTCTCAAGCTTGTCCAGCAGACGCTCCTGCCCCTCGGCCACGCGCAAAAGCGCGGTATTCAAGGGGTTCGCCTCGGACATGCGATGCGTCAGACGCTCGACCGAATCCGCCAGAACCCCCAGTTTCTCGTCCACCATGGCGCGGCTGACATCGGATTGCGTCAGCATCATCTGCAGGCTTTCCATTTGCTCGGCCATGTGGTCGAGGACACCGGCCATCATACCGGCCTCGCCACTGCCTTCGCCGTCGCCGCTGGCAAAGCCCACGCGCGTGATCGTGGACATCCATTCCTCCAGCTCGCGGTAGAACCGGTTCTGGCCATGGCTGGCAAAGAGTTCCAGCAGGCCGACAACCAACGATCCCGCCAGACCCAGAAGCGAGCTGGCAAAGGCCACGCCCATCCCGCCCAGCTGTGCCTCGAGCCCGGTCATCAGGCGATTGAACACCTCGACCCCGCCCTCGCCCTCCTGCGGCGCCAGGCTTCGGATCGTGTCCACGACCGCCGGCACGGTTGTGGCAAGACCGTAGAACGTCCCCAGAAGCCCCAGGAAAATCAGCATATTGACGATGTAACGCGTGATCTCGCGCGCCTCGTCGATGCGCTGCGCCACCGAATCCAGGATCGAGCGCGCGGAGCCGGAGGCAATCTGCATCCGCTTTCCACGCTGGCGCAGAAGCGTGGCCAGAGGTGCCAGCAGGCGCGGCGCCTTGACGATTTCATGCCCGGGCCGTTCGGTTGCGAAGCTCTCGATCCAGCGGACCGAGCCGATCAACTGAAAAACCTGCAAGAAACAGGCCAACACGCCGATCACGAAAACGAACACGATGAACCCGTTCAGATACGGGTTGGCCTGAAAGACCGGCAACACCCGCGGCAGGGCCAGAAAGGCCCCGAACACGGTCAGCCCCAGAACGACCAGCATCAGCATGATCTGTCGCACGGGGTGAGAGAATTGCGGCTCGACCTCTCGGTCCGGCTGGTCCATCTGGACGGCTCCCGGCACTGTTTTTCGTTGGGCCAACCCTACGCTGTCATGCCAATCAAGCCAAGGATTTATGCACTCAGATGCCGCACCCTCTGAACCAGCCAATCCAGCTCACGGTCAGATATCCCCAGCTCGATCAGATGCGCGGTCGTATTGTAGAGATACTCGGTATTCGGGCCGCGCCCACCCACCGCCTGCGCGATGATCCGGGCCTGCTCTTCGAGATCAAGACCGCCGCAATATTGCACATGCTCGGGATCCACCACGTAGGTCACCGCCTCGACCCGGCGCCCGTCATTGAGGTCGATGTGCAGGCTCCGCTCAATGTAGGCCGAGGAAATCAGCTCCCGCTCCCGCAGATAGTCCAGAACGCGGTTCTCTTCTTCCTCGTGCACGGCCAGCCCGACACCCCGGCAATGCGCCCCCTCCAGCGCATCAAGCGCAAGGACGAGGCCCGGATTGTCATCCGTGCCGCGATGATGCACCGAGCGCATGCAAAAACTCCGGTGATAGCCGGGCAGCGTGGCCAGAACCCTCTGAACCGGCTCGAAGCCGGGGTTCCAGACCAGCGATCCATAGGCGAAAACCCACATCGTCATTTTGCTGTTCCTCGCGCTTTTGACGCCTTAAACACCATCCGCAAGAGGCAGGAAAGGGGCAGCCGGACATGCGTACACTCTTGATGATCATCCTCGTGGCGGCCGCGGCGTGGTCTGGCTATTGGTACGTCGGCTCCACCGGGGCGACCCGCGCCTTCGAGACGTGGTTCGAGGACCGTCGTGCCGAAGGCTGGGTGGCCGATTACGCAGAACTGACGACCCGCGGCTTCCCGAACCGCTTCGACACCACCTTTACCGAGATCGCCCTGGCGGATCCCGAAACCGGTCTGGCCTGGGAGGCGCCGTTCTTTCAGCTTTTCGCGCTCAGCTACCGGCCCAATCACATCATCGCGGTCTGGCCCAACGATCAGCTTCTGGCCTCACCACTGCAGAAATACGACATCACCAGCGACGACCTGCGGGCCAGTCTTGTCACCCGGGCCACGCCACAGTTGCCGCTTGACCGGCTGACACTGACCGGGCAGGCACTGACCCTCGCCGCCGAGGGAGAGGATCAACCGACACGGATCGGCACCCTGACCCTCGGCGCGGAACGCCTCGCAGGGGCCGACAGTGGCTACAGGCTTGGTCTGCGTGCCGATGGCGTGGCGCCCGCCCTTGACTGGCGGGTCCGGATCGACCCGGGCGGCAAGCTGCCCGAAACATTCGAGGCGCTGCAGGTGGACATGGCCGTGACCTTCGACAAGCCATGGGACCTCAGCGCGATCGAGGATGCCCGCCCACAACCCCGCAGGATCGACCTGCGCCTGGCGCAGGCAACCTGGGGGCGGCTCGACCTGCAGGCCGCCGGAGAGGTGGAGGTGGATGCCGCCGGCAATCCGGACGGCAAAATCGTGATCAAGGCACGCAACTGGCGCGAGATCCTGCGACTGGCCGTGGAGTCAGGCGCCCTGCCCGCCGGGTTCGCGGATACGCTCGAAGACGGCCTGTCCCTCGTCTCGCAAATGGCGGGCAATCCCAAGACGCTCGATATCCCGCTGACCCTGCGCAACGGCACGGTCCGCCTGGGGCCGGTGCCCATCGGCCCTGCCCCGGTCCTGCGTCTGCGCTAACGTATTCGCCCGGCCCGAAGGGGCGCGCGGCCCAAGCGCCAAAACATCCCACGTGGCGCGGCCTTGCATCTGCGTCAACCGCGCTCAGCGGCAGTAGGGGCCATAGCCATGATCGGCGATGTCGAAATGGAAATGATCGCGGTGATGCACGTCCGATTCCGGGCCCAAAACCGTTCCGTAGGGCCCGCAGGCACTTCCATGCAGCTTGCGCAGGATTCGCCCACGCTTGCCGCTGCCCCAGTCATCGAGAACCGAAATCTCGGAGCCATCCGCAAGCTGGAACGCGGCAATGTCGATGGCCTTGCCCTTGGCATGCTCCGACAACCGTGCGCCGGGCTGGTTGTTGCGGCTCCGGCACGCATAATGCGCCGCCACCTTCAGGCCCGTCACACCACCGCCGGTGTTGCCGATGGTCGGCACCATGTGGCGATCGATCCAGCCCTTCATCGCCCGCGCCTTGTCGCAGCGCATCTGCGCGGGCTGGCTGAGCGTGATCCCGCCGATTTGCGTGACGGAAACCGCATCAGGGATACCGCAGGCACCGGGCCCGGGTACTTCGCCAATGGACATGCCCTTGATCGACGGGTCACCACAAACCGACCCGCGGGTCGAGACGACGGCCTCGTCGCGCCCCCCGCCAATCATCGAACATCCCATCAAGATCAAGGGGATGAACAAACCAAACCGCATCTGCCTCAGCCTCGTTTCACGCGCCCGAAATCCGGCGCATCCGTGTCTTGCCTGGCCTCGATGATACCACGGCGAATGTCCCGTGTCCGCGTGAAATAGTCGAACAGCAACTCACCATCCCCGGTGCGGATCGCCCTTTGCAGCGCGAACAGCTCCTCGGTGAAGCGACCGAGGATTTCCAGTGTCGCCTCCTTGTTGCTCAGGAAAACATCGCGCCACATGGTCGGATCGGATGCGGCAATCCGCGTGAAATCGCGAAAGCCCGCGGCGGAGTATTTGATGATCTCGCTGTCGGTCACACGTCGCAAATCGTCGGCCACGCCCACCATCGTATATGCGATCAAGTGCGGGGCATGGCTGGTCACCGCGCAGACCAGATCATGGTGATCCGCGTCCATCTCGTCGGTTTTCGCGCCCATGCCCTGCCACAACCGTTCCAGTCGATCGACCGCGTCGCGGTCGCTGCCGGGTATCGGAACGATCAGGCAATACTTGCCGTCAAACAGCTCGGCAAACCCGGATCTCGGCCCCGAATGTTCGGTTCCTGCCATCGGGTGGGCCGGAACGAAATGCACACCTGCGGGCAGGTGCGGCGCAACCGCCTCGATCACCGCGCCCTTGACCGATCCGACATCGCTGACCGTCGCGCCGGGCTTCAGCGCGGTGGCAATTTCCTGCGTGACAGCCCCCATGACGCCGACCGGCACGCACAGCACCACCAGGTCGGCGCCCTCCACCGCCTCGGCGGCGCTGTCACAGACCCGGTCGCAGAGCCTGATCTCGCGCGCCGCGGCCCGGGTCTCGGCCGAGCGAGCATAGCCGATCACCTCGCCGGCCAGACCCGCGCGTTTCATCGCCCAGAACATCGACGAGGCGATCAGGCCCAGCCCGATCAGGGCCACACGATCATAGATCACGCTCATGGTCCTTCGCGCCTCGTGCCCATGAATTGCCCGACGGCATGCGCCACGCGGCGGCATCCCGCCTCGTCGCCGACCGTGATCCGCAGGCAATGCGGCAGATTATAGCCCCCCACGCGCCGGACAATCAAACCTTCGGACTTGAGGTGCTCGTCGCAGGCCTCGGCCTGATCCGCACTGGCAAAACGCGCAAGGATGAAATTCGCCGTCGACGTGTCGGAGACCACGCCATGCTCGGCCAGCGCCTCGGCCAGCCATGCCCGCATCCGGGTATTCTCGGACCGGCATTTCTGGGTCCAGGCGCGGTCGCGCACGGCGGCCTCGGCGGTCACAAGGGCCGGCTGACTGAGGTTGAAGGGGCCGCGGATACGGTTCAGCACATCAATGACGTGACGCGGGCCATAGCCCCAGCCCACCCGTAGCCCGCCCAGACCGTACATCTTGGAAAAGGTCCGTGTCATCACCACGTTGTCGCGCCCGTCAACCAGCGCCGCACCGCCATCATAGCCCTCGACATACTCCGCATAGGCCCCGTCGAGCACCAGCAGAACATGCCCGGGCAGGTTGGCGGCAAGGCGCGCCAGTTCCCCGTCGCCGATCATCGTACCGGTCGGATTGTTGGGATTGGCAATGAAGACCAGTTTCGTGCGGTCCGTGCAGGCGGCCAGGATCGCGTCCACATCCGTCACGCGTTCGCGCTCGGGCACCTCGACGGGCGTGGCGCCGTTGGCCAGGGCACTGATGCGGTACATGGCAAAGCCATGCTCGGTGTGGATCACCTCGTCGCCCGGCCCGGAATAGGCCTGGCACAGAAAGGCGATGATCTCGTCACTGCCAACACCGCAGATCACGCGCCCGGGGTCAACGCCATGAACCTCGCCGATCGCTTCGCGCAGCGCACGGTGGTCGGTCGACGGGTATCGGTGCAGATCATAGACCGTTTTGCGAAAGGCCTCCCTGGCGGCGTCGCTGGGGCCAAACGGGTTTTCGTTCGAGCTGAGCTTGACCACGTTGGACACACCCTCGATATGCGACGCCCCGCCCTGGTAGAGCGCGATATCCATAATCCCGGGCTGTGGCGTGATCGTGGTCATTGGTCCCTTCCTTTTGGCGCGTTCTAGCCCTGTCAGGGTGGCTTTGCCAGCGCCAATCGGCTCAGGCGGCCCGATGCGTGCCACCGTGTCACCCTAGTGTTACGCGCGCCTTGTTCAACTGGGCCCAAAGGAGGCGCCCATGACCGACTACGATCTCGACAATGCCTATGACATCAACGGCCCGGATGAGGCCCGGACGCTTTACGGCAAATGGGCGGCCACCTACGATGACAGTTTCGGCGCGGGCTGGGGATATATCGCCCCGCGTGAAATCGCAGGAATTTTCCGGCAGCTCAATGATGGCAACACGCCGATCCTAGATATCGGGGCGGGCACGGGTCTGGTGGCCGAGCATCTTGACGGGCTCGAGACGGACGCGCTCGACATCACGCCCGAGATGCTGGAGATCGCGCGCGGCAAGGGTCTGTACCGTCACCTGATCACCGCGGACCTGACCCAGCCGCTCGACCTGCCCGACACCACCTATGGCGGGGTGATTTCCTGCGGCACCTTCACCCACGGCCATGTCGGCCCCGAATGCCTGCCCGAATTGCTGCGGATCACGCGGCCCGGCGCATTGTTCGTCTGCGGCACCATCGCGCCGGTTCTGGACGGTCTCGGTTTCGGCTCGGCCCTGGCCCGGCTGGTGGCGGCGGGACGGATCGAACCCGTGCGCTTTCGCGAGATCCCGATCTACGAAGGCGCCGACCACCCCCACGCCGCCGACCGTGGACTGGTTATGGCCTTCCGCAGAATTTAGGGACCTGTCGCGTTGGTTTGCCGGGACGAAGTGAGCTTTCGCTGCGGCTGCGCCAATGACGGGTTTTGGCGATGGGCGTCAAAGAACTGGCAACGCGGGTCAAGCCGTCCAATCATGCAAATGCAAAACTGCCCTCGTTCTTGAAACCCATCTCAACGAGGAGAACTATGATGCCCGCTTATCTTATTGCCAATATCACTGTGAAGGATGCCGAGAAGATGGAAGCCTACGCGGCTGCAGCTGGTCCGACACTGGATGCCCACGGTGCCGAATTCATCATGGAAGGCCACCTGGCAGAAAACCTGTCTGGTCGTTGGCCCGTCCAAGGTGTCGCACTTGTCCGCTTCCCCAGCATTGAAGCCGCACAGACCTGGTATCATTCGGCGGAATACCAAGCGCTTCGAGACCTTCGGTCCTTGGCCGCCGACATGGACATTGCCCTTTTCGAGGCAGCCTGAACTGTTACTCGGCCCCTCTTCGCCGCAAGGTTTTTTGGGGGCTGCGCTGGACATATTGCACCGCCTATTTCTAGCCACCGGGCGAGTTCATCCAAGTCTAAGGACACGCTACAGGCAGTGTTATGAGTGATTTCATGAAAGGCGCGCTGTGCTTGACTTAGTCGTTGACCTTTTGGTCGATGAGCTTGCACCAGCTCCGAGCCTAAAGCGTTTCGCGAAAAACCTGAATCACAGCTTTTCGTGAAACGCACGCAACAGACCAGCGTTGCACGCGTTTCGCCTTCAATTGATATCTCA
>JANSYB010000490.1 GCA_024742655.1 Paracoccaceae bacterium
GATCAACACGCCGGCGATATCCGGCAACCCGCCGGCCCGGCGAAACCCCAACTCGGTGATGCCGGGCTCGAGGCGGCGCACCACCCGGGCGATTTCCCGGCCCTGTCGGGTGTAAAACGTCAGCGTGACGGTACCCGTCGCCTGGTCACGCTGCCCCAGCGGGTCGGGATAATCCGAATGCAGGCGCAGGCCGAAGGCGTGTTGATCCTGGTCGAAGAGAATGGCCGCTGACCCCTCGCCGCGCGCCTCAAGGGCCGGAAAGCCCGCCGGCCCGAGCGGAAAAAGCGCGCTGGAGCCAAAGCCGCGATGAAAGGCGACCGACTGGTTGGCCCCGCGCTCGCCTGCGCGCACATCCAGCGGGGCGCGCGGCGCGCCCAGGATGGTGTCGAAAACCGGCTCGGACGCATCGCGCCTCTGGCCCGCAAAGCGTTCGGCGATCCATGTCAGACCGTCACGCAGCGGTGCGTCCAGCACGATCCCCGGTTCATCCCGACGCGGCAGGGTTTCGAAGGTGACGCGTGCATCCAGATCCCGCGCCAGCTCATCATAGCCGGCGCTCAGAAGGGCCTGGGCAACAACGCCACCGGGCAGCGCCGCGATCAGACCAGCCAGCACAAAGGCGCCTGTCGGGGTTCTCAAACCGGCCACAATTACTCCTAAAAATCAGCCTTTTGTGCCTGCATGATCGTACAGAACACGATCTTTGACCAGTACTGACCGATGGTGATCCCGCATGAGTGACATGGCTTCGTCCGCGCAATTCGACTGGACCTCGGGTGGTCGGGACGACCATCTCGAGAT
Organism: Paracoccaceae bacterium; assembly: GCA_024742655.1. GTDB lineage: Bacteria > Pseudomonadota > Alphaproteobacteria > Rhodobacterales > Rhodobacteraceae > Roseovarius. Next base: position 802 of record JANSYB010000490.1, read on the forward strand.
GGCGCGCGCCGCCGATGAGACGGGCCTGCGCCAGATTGCCCGCGACTATGACTGGTCTTTGTATCCCGAGCCCGTGCTGGGCTGGGTCATGGCGCAGAAATGCATCGACCTCGGATCGGCCTTGACCGCCTTTCTCAACGGTGCGCCCGAGCGGTTCAACTATGTGCCCAAACGCGATGTGCCCGCCGCGCTGCAGGGGGCGGCATTGGTGCTCGACAATATCTGCCTGCGGGTGAATTCGGGATTCTACCTGGTCTGGCCCGACAAGGACGTGACGCAGCGTGACCGGATCGAACACTGGCTTGCGCGACAGGCACAGGATCGTGTCAGCGGGCGTCATGGGCGCTGGGTGCTGGACGAAGAGATTGTCGGGGCGCTTTTACGCAACGCATTGCAGATGGATCCGGCGCGCGAAACGGCGGTCTACAGTGAAAATGCCAGCCTGTTGCGCGACCTGTTCAGCCCGGTTCTGGAGCTTGGCGTCTCGCGTCGCGTTCTGCGCTACCTGCCGGACGAACATCGCGTCGGCGGCAAGGCCCCGCCCGACGACCTGTCCAAGCTCGAATTCTGAGCGCCGCCATTTTCTGTGACAGAAAATGGTTCAGAAAATTCTGCGAATTTTCTGGCCCCCCGCGTCACACCAGGCGCGATGTTTCCACCGCAGCGCGCACGAAATCGGCGAAAAGGGGATGTGGTGCAAAGGGTTTCGATTTCAGTTCCGGGTGGAACTGGACCCCGATGAACCACGGATGGTCGGGCCATTCCACGATTTCGGGCAGCCGACCATCGGGAGACATGCCGGTAAAGGTCAGTCCGGTTTTCTCCAGCTTGTCGCGATACTTGATATCCACCTCGTAGCGATGCCGGTGACGTTCGTCGATCGCGGTCGTCCCGTAGACCCTTGCCACGCGTGAGCCTTCGGTAAGCACTGCGTCATAGGCCCCCAGCCGCATCGTGCCACCCTTGTCGTCCGAGACCTTGCGCTTGACCTTCTCGTTGCCCTGCACCCATTCCTTGAGGTGATACACCACCGGTGTGAAGCGCTTCTTTCCCGCTTCGTGGTCGAATTCCTCCGATCCGGCATCCTCGAGTCCGGCAAGGTTGCGCGCGGCCTCGATCACGGCCATCTGCATGCCAAGGCAGATGCCCAGGTAGGGGATCTTGCGCTCGCGGGCGAATTGCGCGGCCTTGATCTTGCCCTCGGTGCCGCGTTCGCCGAAGCCGCCGGGCACCAGGATCGCGTGGAACCCCTCAAGATGCGGGGCAGGATCCTCGGTGTCGAAAATCTCGGCGTCCACCCACTCGACATTGACCTTCACCCGGTTGGCCATGCCACCATGGGTCAGCGCCTCCTTGATCGACTTGTAGGCGTCCTCTAGCTGCGTGTACTTGCCGACGATGGCCACGTTGACCTCGCCATCGGTGTTGTGGATGCGGTCGACAACGTCCTGCCACTTGGTCAGGTCCGGGCGCGGCGCGGGCGAGATGTCGAAGGCGTCCAGAACCGCCTGGTCCAGCCCTTCGTGGTGATAGGCCAGCGGAGCCTCGTAGATGGATTTCAGGTCATAGGCCGCCACGACGGCCTCCTTGCGGACATTGCAGAAAAGCGCGATTTTCTCGCGTTCCTTTTCGGGGATCGGCTGTTCGGACCGACAGACAAGAATATCGGGGGCGATCCCGATGCTTTGCAACTCCTTGACGCTGTGCTGTGTCGGCTTGGTCTTCAATTCCCCGCTGGCCGCAAGATAGGGCAACAGCGTCAGGTGCATGAAGATGCAATGCCCGCGCGGCCGGTCATGGCTGAACTGGCGGATCGCCTCGAAGAAGGGCAGCCCCTCGATATCGCCGACCGTCCCGCCGATCTCGCAGAGCATGAAATCGACCTCGTCATCGCCGATGGCGATGAAATCCTTGATCTCGTTGGTGACATGCGGGACCACCTGGATGGTCTTGCCAAGGTAATCGCCGCGCCGTTCGCGTTCGAGCACGTTGGAATAGATGCGCCCCGACGAGACGGAGTCGGTCATGCGGGCGGGCACA
>JANSYB010000536.1 GCA_024742655.1 Paracoccaceae bacterium
ATCGGCTATGGCTGTACCTCGGCGGCCACGGTGATCGGGCCGGACATGGTCGCGAATGCGGTGCAGGCCGTTCATCCCGGCGTGCGGGTGACCGAGCCGATCAGCTCGGTCATCGCCGCGTTGCAGGGCTTCGACGCGCGCAAGATCGCGCTGGTGACGCCCTATGTGCCCAGTGTGACCGGCCCGATGCGGCGCCATCTGTCGGCCAACGGGATCGAAGTGCTGAGCGAGGTCAGTTTCGGACAGCAGGACGATTGGACCGTCGCCCGTATCACCGAGCCCAGCACCCGCGCCGCGATGCTGGAGGCCGGGCGGGTGCGCGGTGTCGAGGCGGTGTTCGCCAGTTGCACCAATCTGCGCACCTTCGGCGTGATCGACGAGGTCGAGGCGGAGCTGGGCGTGCCGGTCATCAGCTCAAACCTCGCGTTGATCTGGAACATGCTGCGGCTGTCTGATACCCCGGCGCCCGAATGGGGGCCAGGACGGCTATTCAGGGACAACACGGCGCATGACTGAACCCAGATTGAAACCGGCCTCGATCGCGGCGCATGCGGCGGGCGCGAAAGACGCGGCGGCCGCCGGCGTGGTGCCCGGCATATCGGTCAGCACGACCTATCTGCGCGGGCCCGACTATGCGTTGCAGCGCCCCGACAACATCTATGGCCGCGATGAAAACGACACCGTCAGACAGGCCGAGGAGGTGCTGCGCCAGCTGGAGGGGGCCGCGGCCACGCGCCTGTTCCCGTCGGGCATGGCGGCGGTTGCGGCCCTGGCACGGACCGTGCCGCGTGACGGGCGCATCATCGTTCAGTCGGGCATCTATTACGGGGTCACGCATTTCCTGCGCCAGTTTTGCGCGCGGCGCGACCTGAAACTTGACGAGGTCGAGGCCAGCGATATCGATGCGGTGCGCCATGCCTGTGCAGCGCCGGCCGACCTTTTGTGGATCGAAGTGCCCTCGAACCCGTGGCTGCGCATGGTCGATATCGCAGCGGCGGCCGAGGCGGCGCGGGGCGCGGGGGCCGCACTGGCGGTGGATGCCACGGCGGCGACCCCTGTGCTGATGCGCCCGCTCGAGATGGGGGCGGATTTCGTCATGCACTCGGCCACGAAGGCGATCAACGGGCATAGCGACGTGCTGGCCGGGGTTCTGTCTTGTGCGGATCCCGACAGCGCGATGTGGCAGGCCGTTCTGGCGGACCGGCATGATGCGGGTGCGATCCTCGGCCCTTTCGAGGCGTGGCTCTTGATGCGGGGCATGCGGACCTTGCCCCTGCGACTGGAACGCATGTGCCAGAACGCGCAGCACCTGGCCGGGTGGCTGGCCGCGCAGGACGCGGTGGAGGCCGTTTACTATCCCGGTCTGGCGGATCATCCCGGCCATGCGGTGGCCGCGCGCCAGATGCAGGGCGGCTTTGGCTACCTGATGTCGTTTCTCGTGCACGGCGGGCACGCGGCGGCGGCCCGCGTGGCGGGCCGGTTGTCCCTCATTCAGCGCGCCACCTCGCTTGGGGGCGTCGAAAGCCTGATCGAACACCGCCATGTGATCGAACCGCAATCGGGCATTCCCGAAAACCTGTTGCGCTTTGCCGTGGGCATCGAGGACGTGCGTGACCTGATCGCCGATCTCGAACAGGCCCTCGCCGCCCCATAGCCTGTAACCGGAGACGACACCCGAGCCATGAGTGACAAAGTTTTTTTTATCCAGATCGGGTTCAACAAATGCGCCACCTCCGCCTTTGCGAAACTGTTCCAGGGCAGCGGTTACAAGGCCCTGCACAGCGGTGGCCGGATCTGGCGTCTGCAGGGGCATCCGGCGATTACCGAAATCGCGCCGCAACGGCGGATCGCGCAGAACATCGACGCAGGACGACCGCCCCTGGCGGGGCTGGAAGAGTTCGACGCGTTCTTCGACATGATCGCGTTCACCGATGCCAACGCGACGCCCTGCGAGCATCACAAGCGCTTTGATCTGTTCGCAGAGGCCTATCCGAACGCGAAATTCCTGCTCAATACCCGTGACGAGGACGACTGGCTGCGCAGCCGTCTGCGCCATGACGACGGCCAGTTCGCCAAAAACTGGATGGCGGCCGCAGGGATCGATCAGGACGGGCTGATCCGCACCTGGCGACAGGAGTTCCGCGATCATCATGCGCGGGTCCGGACCTATTTCGCGGACAGGCCGGGGCGGTGCCTGGAATTCGATACAGGCCACGATGATGTGGCCAAACTGATCGATTTCGCCCGGCCCGATTTCACCCTCAACCCAAAACGCTGGCGCCGCGTGCGCGTCACCGACGAGGTGGCCCGGCGCAAGGGATGGCGCGGGCCGGGCGACTGACGCTATTCCTCGCGACCGTGGGCCTTGAGGCGCGCATGCAGCGCGTCTGCCTGCGGCGCGCCAAGTTCAAGCGCGAAGATATAGGCATAGGTCAGGAAAAAGCAGGCGGCGTCGAGGTCGTTCGACGTGTCCGCCGCCTGCGTATAAAGCCGGATCAGCGTGTAGCGGTCATCAATATCATGCGCCGCCAGCAGCTGTGCCTCCAGCG
>JANSYB010000467.1 GCA_024742655.1 Paracoccaceae bacterium
GGGCCGGATACTTTGGGTAATCTGATCGACAACTCTAGCGACTGTGCAGGAACAATACCACATTGCCATCGTGCATTTTCTTTGATCAAATCCCGGACAACGACCGATGCGAGGAGTATGACACATGGCAAATCTCAAGCGCATCTGGGAAGAGCCGACCTACGGCAATGGGCCGATCCATGAATGTTGGTGGGCCGAAACGACGGAAACCGGAGATTGGCCCGTCCTTGACGCCGATGAAACCGCCGATGTGATCATCATCGGTGCCGGCTTCACGGGCTTGTCCGCCGCACTGCATATGGCCGAGGCCGGGATGGATGTTTGCGTGCTCGAGGCACGGCATCCATTCTGGGGCGCATCGGGTCGAAATGGTGGTTTTTGCTGCCTCGGCGGTGCCAAGGCCGGATTCTCGGACATGACGCGGATGTTCGGACAGGACGCTGCCCGTGATTTTTGCGATACAGAACGCGCTGCGGTGGAATTCGTCAGCGGTCTGCTGGACAGGCACGGCCTGGACGTAGATCGGCATTCGGACGGAGAGACCCAGTTGGCGCACCGGCCCCGTGATTTCGCGGACATGCGCGACAGCGTTGCCCATATCGAAGAAATGTATGGCGTCACGCCAACCCTGATCCCCCCCGAAGAATTGACCCAGGCCGGGCTGAATGGCGGTTTTCACGGCGCGTCGACCATTCCAATCGGTTTCGCGCTGAACCCGCGCAAGTATGCATCGGGGCTGGCCCGGGCCGCCAAGGCCGCCGGCGTGCGTATCTATGCCGAAAGCGAAGTGACCGCGATCGAACCGAAGACGGACAAGGGCTATCGGTTTCGCACGACCGGTGGCAGCGTAGCCGCCCCGCGCTTCGTGATCGCGACAAACGGCTACAGTTCCGACAACCTGCCGGACTGGATGGCGGGGCGATACCTGCCGACCCAGTCGGCCATCCTTGTCACGCGCCCCATAACCCATTACGAACAGCTCGAGCAGGGCTGGACCAGCACGCAGATGTGCTACGATACCCGCAACCTTCTGCACTATTTCCGCCTGATGCCCGATGGCCGGATGCTGTTCGGGATGCGCGGCGGGCTGTCTCATACACCGCAAACCGAGGCGGATATCCGAAAGCAGATACGCGCAGATTTCGAGGCGATGTTCCCCGCATGGCGGCATGTCGAGACACCGCATTACTGGTCGGGCCTGGTTTGCCTGACGCGTGACCTGCTGCCCTATGCCGGGCCTGTTCCGGGCATGGAAGGGGGGTTTGCCGGCTTTGCCTATCACGGCAACGGTGTTTCGATGGGAAGCTATGCCGGGCGCCTTCTGGCCGACCTTGTTCAGGGCAAGACACCTGATTTGCCCTATCCCGCACCCATGCGGCACACGCCGAGAAAGTTCCCCTTCGGCCGGTTTCGCCGACTGCTTATGCGGCCGGCCTATCTGCACTATGCCTGGAAGGACCGGTAATCGGGTCAGATCCCCGATGGTGTCTTGACCGCGCGGGCCCGTTCGCGCCGCAGGCCCAGTTGCCGTTCGCGCAGGATGATGATGATCCCCGCCAGAATGATAAGTGTCGCACCAAGCAGGATCTGCGGCGTGGGCACCTCCGAGAAAACGAAATACCCGATCAGGATCGCGAACAGCATCGAGGCATAATCAAAGGGCGCGATCACACTGGCATCGGCGAACCGGAACGACGAGGTCAGAAAGATTTGCGCCAAACCGCCCAGCAGACCGGCAAGAACCAGCATGACAGTCTCTGTTACACCGGGGATGACCCAGCCAAAAGGCACGGTCAAAAGGGATAGCAGGGTAGATGTCAGTGAAAAATAGAAGACGATTGCACTGGTCTGTTCGGTCTGAACCAGTTTGCGAATATAGATCTGCGCAAGGGCCGCACAGGTGGCCCCCATCAACACCAGCACCGCACCGACCGCCTGCGCGGTTTCCACGGTTGGCCCGCTGATCGTGGTCAGGCGCGGTGCCAGAACGATCAGAACGCCGACCAGACCAAGGGCGACGGCGCCGATCCGAAAAAAGCCGACCTTCTCATCCAGAAACATCGCCGCGAAAACAACGACCAACAGCGGTGCGGTATAGCCAAGGGCCGTCACCTCGGGCAGGGGCAACAGGCCCAGACCGGCGAACATCAGGCCCATTGCGGTCGTGCCCACCACACCGCGCCAGAAATGGCCCATGCGCGATTCAACCCGTAGACCCGTCCGCAGATCACCGCGCAACGCCAGCCACGCAAAGATAACCGGTATCGCAAAAAAGGATCTGAAAAACACGGCCTGTCCGGGCGGAACAGTATCGGACACGGCCTTGATCAGGGACGACATGACGATGAACAGCATCACCGCGATCAGTTTGAGAGCGATACCTTTCAGGGGGCTCATCCGTGCAATCTCCTTGCATGATTCAGTGACCCGCCCCGCCCGAAAGGTCAATTCCCGTGCTGGCAACCCGGCTATGCGTCGAACTTGATCCAAACCCGATTCTGTCGCGTAATACCGTTAATAATGGAGGTTCTAATGCGCTTCTTGATAGCCCTGATCCTGTCTGCGGCGGCCCTGCCTGCGATGGCGATCGAACTGGATGCACCGTTTTCCAACATAGATGGCGGAACGCTGAAACTGTCCGATTGGAAAGGACAGCCGGTTCTCGTCGTGAACACGGCCTCTCAGTGTGGATTCACCCGCCAGTTTTCGGGCCTTCAGAAGCTCTACGATACCTATCGCGACCGCGGACTGATTGTCCTGGCCGTGCCGTCGGACGATTTCAATCAGGAACTGGCGGATGAGGCCGCGGTCAAGGAATTTTGCGAATTGCAATATGGGATCGACCTTCCCATGACCGGCATCACCCACGTGAAGGGTAACAAGGCGCATCCGTTCTTCAGGTCTCTGGCGAAAGAAGAGAAGTTTTCGCCCTCCTGGAACTTCAACAAGGTGCTCATCGGCCCGAATGGCGAGGTTGTAGCCACCTATGGGTCGCCGGTTCGGCCAATGTCCCCGAAAATCACC
>JANSYB010000559.1 GCA_024742655.1 Paracoccaceae bacterium
GATCGATGGTTGGCGTGTCGCCAACAAGAAAATGCACATTTTTCTGGTCGGAATTTTTGGAAAATTCCGCCGCGCTCAGCCGGCGACGGAGGCGGCATGAATGCTGTCGATCGCCTCGTTCAGCGCGGCATCGAACTCCGCTTCGCTTTGCTGGGCCAACAGGCCCTCGGTCAGCGCGCGAGAGAAACTGGCGATCATGCCGGTGTTACGCGACAGGCGTGCATTGGCCTCGTCACGGCTGTAGCCGCCCGAAAGGGCCACCACCCGCAGCACGCTGGGGTGATCCACCAGCGGTTTGTAGAGATTGTCCGCCTCGGGCAGGGTCAGTTTCAGCATGACGTCGCGATCGGCGGGCAGGACGTCGAGATGGCGGGTGATCTCCGCCAGAAGCAGGTCCTCTGCCGCGGCCTTGTCGGGGATCGAGATCGTGACCTCAGGCTCGATGATCGGTACCAGCCCGGCATCGAGGATTTTGCCGGCAATCTCGAACTGCTGGTTGACCACCGACGCGATGCCGGAGGGGGAGGCGGCATCGATGACGGAACGCATCTTGGTGCCGTAAATGCCTGCCGCGTTGGCGCGCTCCAGCAAGGCTTTCAACCCGGGGATCGGTTTCATCACCCGGACGCCGTCGGCCTCGTCGGCCAGCCCCTTGTCCACCTTGAGGAACGGAACAACGCCCCGTTCTTCCCAAAGATAGGCGGCCGAGGGTTTGCCGCCGATTTCGCGGTCCATGGTCATCTCGAACAGGATCGCGCCCAGGATGCGGTCTCCGCCGAAAGCGGGGGATTGCACGATGCGGGACCGCATCGCATGCACGAGGTCGAACATTTCCGCGTCATTGGAATAGGCGTCCTCGTTCACGCCATAAAGCCGAAGCGCCTTGGGCGTCGAGCCGCCGGATTGATCAAGTGCGGCTATGAACCCGTGTCCGCCGAGGATCTTTTCCTTTTGCGCGGTCTTCGACATGTGACGTTCCCCTGAAATTACCTGATGCTTTGCCTGTCTCTTAGGCAAGGGAGGGGCGGTTTGCAAATATGGTGGCGCTAACAGGCGGGGGCGCGGTTCATTTTCTTCTGCGAAGAAAATGAGTCAGAAAATTCGTAGAATTTTCTGGCCAGGCTCAACCGCCGAGGGCTGCAACGCCGGGCAGTGTCTTGCCTTCCATCCATTCCAGAAAGGCGCCACCTGCCGTCGAGATGTAGGTGAAATCCTCGGCCGCGCCGGCCTGGTTGAGCGCGGCCACTGTGTCGCCGCCGCCCGCGACCGAGACCAGTTTGCCCGCGCGGCTCAGGCGCGCCGCATGCGCTGCGGCGGCGTTGGTGGCGGCATCGAAAGGCGCGATCTCGAACGCGCCCAAGGGTCCGTTCCAGATCAGCGTTTTCGACATGTCGAGCGCGGCGGTGATCCGCGCGATGCTGGCCGACCCCGCATCGAGGATCATCGCGTCCTCGGGGCAGGCATGCGCGGCGACGGTCTCGCTCTCTGCGCCGGCCTTGAATTCGCGGGCCACGACCACGTCCGCGGGCAGGATGATCTCGCATCCCGCCGCACCGGCCTTGGTCATGATCTCGCGCGCGGTGTCGGCCATATCGTGTTCGCACAGGGATTTGCCCACGTTCAGGCCCTGTGCGGCCAGGAACGTGTTGGCCATGCCGCCACCGATCACCAGCTTGTCGACCTTGCCCACGAGGTTGCCCAGCAGGTCGAGCTTGGTCGACACCTTGGCCCCGCCCACCACGGCGATGACCGGACGTTCGGGCGCGCCAAGTGCGGCCTCCAGGGCAGACAGTTCGGCCTGCATCAACCGGCCGGCACAGCTTGGCAGGTGCCGCGCCAGCGCCTCGGTCGAGGCATGCGCGCGGTGCGCGGCCGAAAACGCATCGTTGCAATAGATATCGCCCAGCCCCGCCAGCCGTTCGGCGAAGGCATCTTCATTCGCCTCTTCGCCGGGATGAAAGCGGATGTTTTCCAGCAGCAGCACCTCGGCCGCGCGGGCCTCTTCGGTGAGGTTCTCGGCACCGTCCAGCGTCTCGATGAAGCGCACGCTGTGGCCAAGTGCGGCCTGCAGTGCAGGCACGATCTGGCGCAGCGACATGGCGTCGACCACCTTGCCCTTGGGGCGGCCGAAATGGGCCAGCAGCATCGGCTTGCCCCCCGCGGCCAGGATGTCATTGATCGTCGGCACGATCCGGTCAAGGCGCGTGGTGTCGGTGACCTGGCCGTTTTCGACCGGCACGTTGATGTCCACCCGTGTCAGCACGGTCTTGCCCGCAAGATCCATGTCATCCAGCGTTTTCCAGCCCATGCGCGTCTCTCCCCCCGGTGCCGCTGTCGCGCGCTTATTGGCGTCTGCGCGCCGGGCCGTCAACCTCCGGCTTGGCATTCGGTGGACGGGGGGC
>JANSYB010000386.1 GCA_024742655.1 Paracoccaceae bacterium
AGATGCGGCCTGCCATGGCAGCAGCCGCCATCAGAGAGGTCTCAAGCCTGTTCTGACGATGAAGACCTATTTCGGTCCACAGCTTGAGAGCCTTCAACCCTCTTGAGCGCCGAAGGTCCCGGAAGGTCTTCAGGCGTGATCTGTTTTCAGGATCCAGGATGCCTGAACATCGTTCCAGAGCGGTGAGGTTCCGGGTCACCCAATGGTGATAGTGGCCCCGGAGAATGCTGACGAACCGGCCACGGCGCGCGCTGAGACTTCTGTTGGGGCCTAGAAGGTTTCCGGCGTGCTGCCTGTAAAACAGCATCGGCTTGCTGTCGTAAAGAACGGTGCCGCCTGCGCCCGAGACCAGGATATAGGCCCACCAGTCGTGGAAAGCCGGTTTGCAATCGGGGCCGGCCTCGCGAAGCAGGCTGGTGGCTTCGGACGACAGGACCATGGTGTTGCCACCCCCGATCGTCTGGATCAGCGCATTGTTGAAGCAGGGCGGGCGGGCGAACAGGCGCGTTGTGCCCGTGACCGCGTCGGGTTGCAGGCCGATATCGGCCCGACCGGCATAAAGCGCGGGACCAGGCGTTTCGACGGCTTGGAGCGTGTTCAGCGCCCGTTCCAGTTTTTGGGGATACCATACATCGTCCTGATCGCAGAATGCGACCGGCCCCGCCGGCAGATCCGGCCGATGGACAAGAGAAAGGAAATTGGCCGTCGCACCCCGTTCGGGACCCCGGAACAGGGTCACCTCCTGCCTGACGTCCCTGGAAAACCAGTTCAGGATGTCCATGGTTTCGTCCGTCGAGCCGTCATCGCTGACCCAGAGGCGCCAATCTTCATGGGTTTGCAGTTTGATGGACATCAGTTGCTCAACCAGATGGTCGGCACCGTTTCTGGTCGCCATCAGAATGGTCAGGGGCGCCACGTTTTCGCCTCGCACTTAGGAGCTGGCCATCGCGTTTTGCAGCTCGGAACGTGACCACGTTATGAGGTGCGACAATCCGTCAGCAAGCGGTATCTGCGGCCGCCAGCCCAATTCGTCGGTCGCCCGGCTGATATCCGCAACCGCATACCGGATATCACCGGGCCGGAACGCGCCCGTGATCGTGTAGCGATCCCCGGGCTTGTCCAGCAAATCCAGAAGCAGGCGCGCCACGACAAGGATACTGGTGGCTTCGCCCGACCCGATGTCAATTATGCCGTCGGGCATGGTGTCGATCGTGCCCATCATCTCGAAAGCCGACACCACGTCATCCACATGCACAAAGTCGCGTATGATTTCGCCGTCTTCGTAAATGTTGAGCGTGCGATCCTCTTCGATCTGACGGCAAAAGATCGACAAGACCCCCGTGTATGGATTGTTCAGCGACTGACCCGCGCCGTAGACATTCTGCAGCCGCAAAAGCCCGATCTGCGTCCTGGTGCCCCAGAACGCCTGATGCAGCAGATATTCCTGCATGAGTTTGGTGGACGCATAGATCGACGCCGGTGCGACCGGGCAGGCCGCATTTGTCGGGATCGGGCTCAGGGGTTGATTGGCGTGGCATTTGACCGAGAAATCCCCGGCTTCCATATCTTCGGCCCGGCGTTCACTAGCGAGGACTTGCTGTCCGGCGTCGTTCACATAGGCCCCCTCGCCATAGACGGAGCGTGACGAGGCCAGAACGATACGCTCCAGGTCGGGAACCGCGCTGCGTACGGCCTCGATCAGGTTCGCCGTGCCCATCACGTTCACGTCGTTGTATCTGACGGGCAGATCAAACGATTGTCCGGTCCCGGTTTCAGCTGCCAGGTGATAGATCACGTCCGGCTTTGCCTCATTCAAGGCGGCTGCGAGGGCCTCGCGGTCACGTATATCGGCCTCTATAAGAGTTGCCCCGCAAGATCTGACGCGGTCGACATTGTCGGGGTTACCGGCGTGAACCTGTGGCAAGAGATTGTCCAGGACCGTCACTTGTCCGTGGGCTGTCAATTTCTTGGCGAGGCGCGATCCGATAAAGCCCGCGCCGCCGGTAACAAGATACTTTTTCATATGAAGGGTCGATCCGTGAGATACACTAAACTGCCGCCGTGGATGCCAGAGTCGGTCTGGAAATGCAAACCGCCCCGGCGTCTGGCCGCCCACGACGCTGAGCATTTGATCCTAATCTTTGGAATTCTCCCCAAAGCAGCCTGATTCACGCGGCAAAACTGTCGAGGCGAGATGCCAGACAGGGCTCCACAGATGGTTTTCAGTGGAGACGGGTCGCGATGTTCAGCTTGGCTCACAGCTACACTCATCCAGGGGATGCTGGTGGGTTTCGGTGGGGCATTTCGGACGCCGAGGTCATCTGGGTTGCAGGCGCGCCCTACCTCGTGACCGCCTCACGGCCCGATGCGGGGTTGGCCATTTACGACATCGGCGCGGCCGGGGCGCTACAATTGTCTGACCAGCAGGTGTATCACAACAGCCTGCAAGGTTTGTCTGGTGTGCGCCTGACGCCGGTCTTGCTGGACGGGCAGCAGGTCATTCTGACCTCGGGTCCGGGTCATTCCGGCTTGACCGGGTACACGGCCACGTCCAACGGCGGTTTGAATTCGGGACAGATGCTTGGCGCCACACCCTCTGGTCCAATGGCCATTGCGCAAGTCGGTTTGCATGTTTTTGCAGCGCTCGAGGACGGTGGCATTGCCCGCTTTCGTGAGAACTCCGCGGGTGACCTGCAGTTCTTGTCGACGGTCAGCCCCACTCCGGCCGGTGCCGATCCAGGACTGACGGGGCTATTGCCGGCCAGTGCCGGTGGCACTGATTTTCTGGTGGGTATATCGGCAAACGGCGATCGCATCGATGCCTTTGGCGTGTCGTCTGCCGGTGCCCTTGAGCTGACATCCAGTATTGGTGCGGCCGACGGCCTTGGCATCAATACGCCAACGCATGTCGAAGACGTCATTCTGGATGGCAAGACCTTCGTGCTGGTGGGTGCAGCCGGCACATCGACGATAACCGTTCTGGAGTTGACCGGTACCGGCAACCTCGTGCCGCGCGATCATGTTCTCGATACGCTGCAAACGAGGTTTGGCGGTCTGGCCGCGATGAGTGTTATCGAACACGATGGGCATGTCTATGTGGCTGCGGGTGGGGCCGATGATGGCCTGACCCTGATGGAGCTGCTACCGGATGGCCGGCTGGTGCATCATGGCAGTCTGGCTGACTGGCAGTTCGTGACGCTGGCCAATGTTTCCGCGCTGGCAGGGGTGGCCCGGGCTGACGGGATCTCGATTTACGCGGCATCCGCAACTGAGGCGGGTCTGACTGAGCTGACGGTCGACCTCGGCCTGGCTGGTGACGTGCTTACCGGCTCGCCTCAAAACGATGAACTGACAGGCGGACCGGCACAGGATATTCTGGTTGCAGGGTCCGGCGCCGATACCCTTTATGGCGGCGCCGGGCGGGACCTTTTCGTTTTCCTGGCGGACACGGACGTCGACGTCATAGCCGACTACGAGCGGGGACTGGACCTGATTGATCTGTCTGCCTGGCCCTTCTTTTACGGACCCGATCAATTGATCCTGATCGAGACGCCATCCGGGGCCGATCTGTATTTCTCGGACTTTCAAATCACCTTGCATAGCCATGATGGCAAT
>JANSYB010000552.1 GCA_024742655.1 Paracoccaceae bacterium
CCGCACGCGCGCACATGCTCAAGCGCCTGTTGGAGGAGGTCGCACCAGAACAGATCGCGGCGGTGGCCCACCGCGTCGTGCATGGCGGGCGACACCATCGCGAGCCGGTCGAGGTGACAGAGCGGATCCTGTCCAGGCTCGAGGAGCTGTCCCCCCTCGCGCCAAGCCATCAACCCCACAACCTCGCCGCCATTCACGACCTGCAAGGCAGGTTTGCGGATGTCCCCCAGATCGCCTGTTTCGACACCGCCTTTCATCACAGCTTGCCGCAGAACGATCGGATATTCGGACTGCCGAAGCACCTGACGGAAGAGGGCGTGATACGCTACGGATTTCACGGGCTGTCCTTTGAACATGTGGCCCGGACGCTGGCAGAAACCGCGCCCGAGGTGGCGTCGCGCAAGGTCATCGTCGCGCATCTGGGACACGGGGTAAGCCTTTGCGCAATGCAGGACGGGCGCTCTATCGCCACCACGATGGGTATGACCGCGCTCGACGGGGTGCCGATGGGGCGCCGCCCGGGGGCACTTGACCCCGGTATCGTGCTCTACCTGATCGAGCAGAAAGGCATGGCCCCGGCGGAGGTGCGCGACATGCTTTATCAGCGTTCGGGGCTTCTCGGGGTGTCGGGTCTGAGCAGCGACATGGTCGACCTGCTTGACAGCGATGACCCGGATGCTGCCGCGGCGGTCGGTTTTTTCGTCTATCGTTGTCAGCGCGAAATTGGTTCTCTGGCGGCGGCTTTGGGCGGTCTGGACGCTTTGGTCTTCACGGGCGGGATGGGCGAAAACGCCCCGGTCATTCGACAGCGCATCTGCGACGGCCTTGACTGGCTGGGCGTCGGGATCGATCCGGGGGCGAATACCGCCGGCGAGATGCGCCTTTCGGGGCACGACGAACGTGTCGCCACGCTGATGGTTCCGACCGATGAAGAGACCGTGCTGGCCAGATCAGCCGAACGCGTGCTGCAAAACACCTGAACCGGGCGCGCGACAATCGCGGCGCGCGCGGGATGCGTTAACACGCGTCAATGCCGCCGCTCGGGAAAGGCGGCCATGATGCGGGCATGACTTATCTCGTGACCTATTTTTCGCGAACCGGCAACACCGCCGCACTTGCCCATCAGATTGCCATGCGCCTTGGCGTGGCGGAGGAACCGATCCTCGAACACGGTCGCGGCGACGGGATCTGGGGCAGTCTGACAGGTGCGGTCGGCGCGGCCCTTGGCCGGGCAAGCCCCGTCGGCACCCCGCAAAACGACCCTGCCGGGTTCGATCTTGTGCTGATTGGCACACCTGTCTGGGCCGCCGCCGTGCCACCGGCCGTCAATGGCTGGATCGACGCGCATCGCGACAAATGCAAACAGGTGGCCTTTTTCGCAACGTCCGGGGGTGTGGGCTTCGACCGGACATTTTCGCGGATGCGCAAACGTATCGGCAAAGCCCCTGTCGCCCACCTTGCGGTCAACGCGGATAGACTGAACAGCGATGAGACCGAAGAGGCGCTTGACCACTTCATATCGAACCTCAAGGCCACACAGAGCTAACGCCGCCGGCGCTCAGTCCTGCGATCCGCTCACGGCCTCGAAGCCCGAAATGACATCCAGCATTTCGCGCGTGATCGTTTCCTGCCTTTTCTGGCGATAGGCCGACATGAGGTCCTCGCGCCGCTCTTTTATGTTCCGCTCCGCGCTTTGCATGGCGGACAGCCGGGTGGCGTGCTCACTCGCCAGCGCCTCGGCCAGCGCCCGGTAAAGCAGAACGAAAAGGCGCTGACGCAAAAGCCAGGACAACAACCGCGGCGGATCCATGCGAAAGAACGGCAGGCCGGGCCCGCGCCACGGCGCATTTGCCAGCCCCATCAGGTCTTTGTCCGAAATCGGCAGCAGCGCACGCTCTGTCGGGACGGCACGCGCCCTGCCCTCGCGGCGATTATGCACCACGCTGACCGCGCCGATACCACGCTCCCGTGTCCAGCGATCGATTTCGACGATCAGCTCACCGACGAACGGCGTCATACCGGCGACGGACCCGGGCTGCATGAACAGCCGGTCAATCTGCTGTCCTTCCGCCTCCAGCCGTGCCGCGGCACGGGCACCGACCACGGCCAGCACATCGAGGTCGTCACCGATCCGGTCTGTCGCGGCCCGCGCAACGATCTCGTTGTAGCGCCCGCAAAGCCCCCGGTCCGAGCCGATCACCAGCAGCCCCTTGCGCATTGTATCGCCCCCCTCGGCCCGCCCATCCCTGCCCGAGAGCGCAAAACCCCGCGCCCGACCGTCACGCAGCAGCGCCGTCAATCCAAGGTTCACGGTTTCCTCATAGGACGAGACCGCGTCTTCGGCCTGTTCGTATTGGCGGATGCTGACCGCCGCGAGCGATTTCATCGTGCGCACGATCGACTGGATATCGCCCGTCGTCTCAAGCGTGTCGGACAG
>JANSYB010000527.1 GCA_024742655.1 Paracoccaceae bacterium
GGTCATGCCGCAGGACCTGATCAACGCCAAGCCGGCCGCCGCGGCGGTGCGTGAATTCTTCGGCTCCTCGCAGCTCAGCCAGTTCATGGACCAGACCAACCCGCTGTCCGAGGTCACCCACAAACGCCGCCTGTCGGCGCTTGGCCCGGGTGGTCTGACGCGGGAACGTGCGGGTTTCGAGGTGCGCGACGTGCACCCCACGCACTATGGCCGCATGTGCCCGATCGAAACGCCGGAAGGCCCCAATATCGGCCTGATCAACAGCCTGGCGACCTTTGCGCGGGTCAACAAGTACGGGTTCATCGAAACGCCGTATCGCAAGGTCGAAAACGGGCAGGTCACCGACGAGGTCACCTACATGTCCGCGACCGAGGAAATGCGCCACACCGTGGCGCAGGCCAACGCGTCGCTGGATGACAAGGGCAAGTTCGTCAACGAGATGGTCAACACCCGCCAGTCGGGTGAATACATGCTTGCCCCGAATGAGCATGTCGACCTGATCGACGTCTCGCCCAAGCAGCTGGTATCGGTTGCGGCCTCGCTTATTCCGTTCCTGGAAAACGACGACGCCAACCGCGCGCTGATGGGCTCGAACATGCAGCGCCAGGCGGTGCCGACGCTGCGCTCCGAGGCGCCGCTGGTCGGCACCGGGATCGAGGGTATCGTGGCACGCGATTCCGGCGCGTCCGTGCTGGCCAAGCGCGCTGGTGTCATCGACCAGGTCGATGCGCAGCGGATCGTGATCCGCGCCACCGAAGATCTCGAGATCGGCGATCCGGGCGTGGATATCTACCGCATGCGCAAGTTCCAGCGGTCGAACCAGAACACCTGTATCAACCAGCAGCCGCTGGTGAAGGTGGGCGACACCGTGGGCAAGGGCGAGGTCATCGCCGATGGCCCCTCGACCGACCTTGGTGAACTGGCGCTTGGCAAGAACGTGCTGGTCGCGTTCATGCCGTGGAACGGCTACAACTTCGAGGACTCGATCCTGATCTCGGAACGTATCGCGCGCGATGACGTCTTCACCTCGATCCATATCGAGGAATTCGAGGTCGCCGCTCGTGACACGAAGCTGGGCCCCGAAGAGATCACCCGCGACATTCCCAACGTGGGCGAGGAGGCGCTGCGCAACCTCGACGAGGCGGGCATCGTCTATATCGGCGCCGACGTGGAGCCGGGTGACATTCTCGTGGGCAAGATCACCCCCAAGGGCGAAAGCCCGATGACGCCGGAGGAAAAACTCCTGCGCGCGATCTTCGGTGAAAAGGCCAGCGATGTGCGCGACACCTCGCTGCGCGTGAAGCCCGGCGATTACGGGACGGTCGTGGAGGTGCGTGTCTTCAACCGCCACGGGGTGGAAAAGGACGAACGCGCCCTGCAGATCGAGCGCGAAGAAGTCGAGCGCCTCGCGCGTGACCGCGACGACGAGCTGGCGATCCTGGACCGCAACATCTATGCCCGCCTGAAGTCGCTGATCCTGGGCAAGGTCGCCGTCAAGGGGCCCAAGGGCGTCAAGGCGAACTCGGACATCACCGAAGAGCTGCTGGAGACCCTGACCAAGGGTCAGTGGTGGCAGCTGGCGCTCAAGGACGAGAAAGACGCCCAGATCGTCGAGGCCCTGAACGAGCAATACGAGGCGCAGAAGCGCACGCTCGATGCCCGTTTTGAAGACAATGTCGAGAAGGTCCGCCGCGGCGACGACCTGCCGCCGGGCGTGATGAAGATGGTCAAGGTCTTCATCGCCGTGAAGCGCAAGCTGCAGCCGGGGGACAAGATGGCCGGGCGTCACGGCAACAAGGGCGTGATTTCCAAGGTCGTGCCGATGGAGGACATGCCGTTCCTCGCCGATGGCACGCCGGTCGATTTCTGCCTCAACCCGCTGGGCGTGCCCAGCCGGATGAATGTCGGCCAGATCCTGGAAACCCATATGGGCTGGGCCGCGCGCGGTCTGGGCATCAAGATCGACGATGCATTGCAGGACTATCGCCGCACCGGTGACCTGACGCCCGTGCGCGAAGCGATGCACCATGCCTATGGTGACGATGTCTATGACGAGGGCATCGCCAACATGGACGAGGCGGCGCTGGTCGAGGCGGCCGGCAATGTCACCCGCGGGGTGCCGATCGCCACGCCTGTGTTCGACGGCGCCAAGGAGGCCGACGTCAATGATGCGCTGCAACGCGCGGGCTTTGACGAAAGTGGACAATCGATCCTGTTCGACGGACGGACCGGTGAGCAGTTCACCCGCCCGGTGACGGTGGGTGTGAAATACCTGCTCAAGCTGCACCACCTTGTCGATGACAAGATCCACGCACGCTCCACCGGGCCCTACAGCCTCGTCACCCAGCAGCCGCTGGGCGGCAAGGCGCAGTTCGGCGGGCAGCGTTTCGGCGAGATGGAGGTCTGGGCGCTTGAAGCGTATGGTGCGGCCTACACCCTGCAGGAAATGCTGACGGTGAAGTCGGATGACGTGGCGGGCCGGACCAAGGTCTATGAGAGCATCGTCAAGGGCGAGGACAATTTCGAGGCCGGTGTGCCCGAGAGCTTCAACGTTCTCGTGAAGGAAGTCCGCGGCCTCGGCCTCAATATGGAACTCCTGGACGCGGAGGAGGA
>JANSYB010000266.1 GCA_024742655.1 Paracoccaceae bacterium
GCCCTGCTTCTGGATCTGGCCAGGCCCGCCGAATTCGCGCGTCTGCACCGCCTGACCCTGCTGGAGGCACCCAGCACGCAAGGTTTGCTGGGCGCGGCCAGCCCGCTCAGCCCGGTGGTCAGCGCGCGCCTGCCGCTGGAGGTCAGCGAGGCCGGGCGGCTGCATATCTTTCGCCCCGAAGACGGCGGCGAGGAACATTACGCCATCGAAATCGGGCAGCCCCCCCGCGAGGCCCCAGTGCTGGCGCGTTTGCATTCGGCCTGTTTCACCGGCGACCTGCTGGGCAGCCTGAAATGCGACTGCGGTCCTCAGCTGCGCGCAGCCCTTGCCCAGATGGGGGCCGAGGGGGCGGGCGTGTTGCTCTACCTCAACCAGGAGGGCCGCGGCATCGGGCTGGCCAACAAGATGCGCGCCTACTCGCTTCAGGATCAGGGCTTCGACACGGTCGAGGCCAATCACCGGCTGGGATTCGAGGATGACGAGCGCGACTTCCGCATCGGGGCCGACATCCTGCGCCGAATGGGCTTTGGCGCGGTCCGCCTGCTGACCAACAACCCCGCCAAGATCGCGATGATGGAAACCCACGCGATCACCGTGACCGAACGGGTCCCCCTCAAGGTGGGCGAAACCGCCCATAACCGCGCCTACCTGGCCACCAAGGCGAAGAAATCCGGCCACCTTCTGTGACACCTCGCCCCGGGCTTCATCTGGCCTGAAATACCTCGGGGGGAGCGTTGAAACCGGTCCGGTTTCAACGTGGGGGGCAGCGCCCCCCATCCCCACAAACCGGCGTGGTGCAGCCACACGACCGGATCACGGTTGCGGTCTGGAAATCACGTCCAGAACGGTGCCAAAGGTTATCCGGGCCACGGCCAACAGGTCGGAGACGGGCACGCATTCATCGGGCTGGTGGCAGCGGCGGAAATCCCCGGCGCCGAAATTGACGCAGGGAATGCCGCGATCCACGACGAAATTGCGCATGTCGCTGCCATAGGGCGGGCCCCAGACCTCCGGTTCCGTTCCGGACAGATCGCGGATATTGGCCGAAAGGGTCTGCACCAGATCGCTGTCGATGGGCGTTTCCGTGGCCTCGTTGAGATCGACGAAACTGACCGTACCGGTCACGCCCGCGCGCCCGCCGATCGCCCGATCGAGCCGCGCACGCAGATCCTCGCCCACGGCCTCGACACTCTCATGCGGCAGCATCCGGCGGTCGACCAGCAATTCGGCGCGGCGCGCGCGCGAGTTATGCGTCTCGCCGGCGATGCATTGCGTGACCCGCGCCGCCGGACTGTCCAGCAGATGGTGCACCTGCCCGCCCACCTCGTCGTGCAGCGCCTCGATCTCGGCCATGAGCCGTTGCGCCACGTGCATCACGTCCGGCGCATCCGCCGCGCTCAGCCCGCAATGCGCGCTCGGCCCCTCGATCTCCACCCGGTGCCAGCAAGCGCCGCGCGTGCCGGGGCCGATCCGTCCGCCCGTGGGCTCCATCGTGATCGCCATATCGCCAACATAGCCCAGGGCCAGCAGGGTCTTTGTGCCCGGCTCGTCGGTTTCCTCCCCCATCGGGAACTGCGCCATCAGCGTGCCGGGCAATTGCGCGACGCTGTCGTTGAGCGCCTTCAGCATCGCCATGATCGACGCGAGCGAGCCCTTCATGTCGCAACTGCCCAGCCCGTAGAGCAGATCACCCTCGCGCGTGGCCTCGAAAACCGGCCGGGTCCAGCGCGCGGCGTCCGCGGGAACGGTATCCATATGCGCATTGAGGATAAATGTCGGACCCTCACCCCGCCCCCGCACGAAGGCCACCACCTGCGGACGCGCGGGATCGGGCTCATGCACCAAAGCGCATTCCACCCCCCAGCCGGTCAATGTGTCGTGGATGAAACGGGCACAGGCCACTTCCTGACCGGGGGGATTCACCGTGGGAATGGCGATCAACTTCGCGGTCAGATCGAGGATCAGATCGGCGTCCAGCCTGTCCAGAATAGCTTGCTTGTCCATACGCCCCTCCCGGTCAGCCGCACAATACGCAGCGGCTGGGCGATTGCAAACCGGGCGTCAGCCGCGCCGGTCTCCGGGCGCGTCGGGATCGGCCTGCCCAACCCCCTTGAAGATGAACTTGAACGGCAGGATCCACACAATGCCGAGAGCCACGTAAATCAGCAGTTCGACAAGGATCGACGGCCGTTCGAAAAGGTCGACCACATTGACCGCGGCCACCACGTAAAGCGGCATCCCGATCAGCAGGATGACCAGCGACCAGCGGCGGCGCGCCTTGTAGGATAATGCCATTTCGAACCTCAGTCGGCGAAGGGATCAGTCACGAGGATGGTGTCCTCGCGCTCCGGTGAGGTGGAAAGTAGCGCCACCGGGCATCCGATCAACTCCTCGACGCGCCGGACGTATTTGATGGCGCCCGCCGGCAGATCCGCCCAGCTGCGCGCGCCTTCGGTCGATTCGCTCCAGCCCGGCATTTCCTCGTAAATCGGTGTGCAGCGGGCCTGCTGTTCGGCGGCCGTGGGCAGGTAATCCAGCCGCTGGCCGTCCAGGTCATAGCCCACGCAGATCTTCAGGGTCTCGAATCCGTCCAGAACATCCAGCTTGGTCAGCGAAATGCCGTTGATCCCGGACGTGGTACAGGTCTGACGCACGAGGCAGGCATCGAACCAGCCACAGCGCCGCTTGCGCCCGGTGGTGGTGCCGAATTCATGGCCGCGCTCGCCCAGGCGCTGACCATCGTCATCCTCCAGTTCCGTCGGAAAGGGCCCCTCGCCCACGCGCGTGGTGTAGGCCTTGACGATTCCCAGCACGTAATCGATGGCGCCCGGCCCGATGCCCACACCCGTGGCCGCCTGCCCCGCGATCACGTTCGAGGAGGTCACGAAAGGATAGGTGCCGAAATCGATATCGAGCAATGCACCCTGTGCGCCCTCGAACAGGATCCGCTTGCCCGCCTTGCGCTTTTCGCTCAGCACCTTCCAGACCGGCGCGGCAAAAGGCAGGATTTGCGGCGCGATCTGCTTGAGCTGCGCGACCAGCGCCTCGCGGTCCACGGCCTCGATCCCCAGCCCCTTGCGCAGCGGATCGTGATGCTGCAACGCGCGATCAACACGGGCCTCCAACGTGGCGTCATCGGCAAGGTCCGCCACCCGGACCGACCGGCGCCCCACCTTGTCCTCATAGGCCGGGCCGATACCACGACCCGTTGTGCCGATCTTGGTCCCCTTGCTGGCCGCCTCCTCGCGGGCGCGGTCAAGCTCTCCGTGGATGGGCAGGATCAGCGGCGTGTTCTCCGCGATCATCAGCGTCTCGGGCGTGATCTCGACGCCCTGCGCGCGGATCGTGTCGATTTCGGCCACCAGGTGCCACGGGTCCAAAACGACGCCGTTGCCGATCACGCTCAGCTTGCCGCCGCGCACCACGCCCGAGGGCAGGGCATGCAGCTTGTAGACCTTGCCGTCAATGACCAGCGTGTGGCCCGCGTTGTGCCCGCCCTGAAAGCGCGCGATCACATCGGCGCGCTCGGACAGCCAGTCCACGATCTTGCCTTTTCCCTCGTCGCCCCACTGGGCGCCGACTACGACGACATTGGCCATTCTGAATTCCTTGACTGCGGATGAACCCGCGCCGGTATAGCGGGCGGTGCACGCGGGCGAAACCGGAATTTTCGAAAATTCCGAACAAGAAAATGCGCATTTTCTTGTCCGTTTTCTGCGCAGAAAACGGTTGCGCGCGCTGCCAGGACGGGTTTGGGGCACAAGCCGGGTTGCGGGGCGCGCGGGAATTGCATAGATAGCCCGTCAACCAATAGACAAAGGCCTGTCCCATGCAGAATGTCATCCTGCTGATCCATCTGATCCTCACGCTTGCGCTGATCGGCGTGGTGTTGCTGCAGCGCTCCGAAGGCGGTGGCCTGGGCATGGGAGGCGGTGGCGGCAACGTGACCACCGGCCGCTCGGCCGGCACGGCAATGGGCAAGCTGACGTGGATTCTGGGCTTTTCGCTCTTCGCGACCTCGATGGCGCTGACGATCATCGCGGCGCAGAACTCGTCCGGGGCCTCGGTTCTGGACAGGCTGAGCGACAGGCCTGCCGAAAGCGCGCCGGCGCCGGCCCTGCCCGACAGCGGCGAGGGGCTGCTGCCGCCGGCCGAGGGCGATGATGCGCCCCTGACACCAACAGCCGACTGACCACAATCCATTGAGGGATGCCGACTTTGCGCAACAGCATGTTGCGGTCGGCTTGCGCTGCTGTCGCGAATCCCTTATATCTTGAGTCCCGTGGTACTGTGGCCTAATCCGGCCTGAACGGGCCTCACGCACAGGCAAAATCACGGGGGGATGCCAGCGCATGGCACGCTATATTTTCATAACCGGCGGCGTTGTTTCCTCCCTGGGAAAGGGTCTGGCCTCGGCCGCGCTCGGGGCGCTGCTGCAGGCACGCGGCTTCTCGGTCCGGCTGCGCAAGCTCGACCCCTATCTCAACGTCGATCCGGGCACGATGTCGCCCTTCGAGCATGGCGAGGTGTTCGTGACCGATGACGGGGCCGAAACGGACCTGGACCTTGGCCATTACGAACGCTTCACCGGTGTGCCCGCCCGCATGACCGACTCCGTCTCGTCGGGGCGCATCTATTCCAACGTGCTCGAACGCGAACGGCGCGGCGATTACCTTGGCAAGACCATCCAGGTGGTCCCGCATGTCACCAACGAGATCAAGGATTTCATCGC
>JANSYB010000099.1 GCA_024742655.1 Paracoccaceae bacterium
CGCGTCAGCCAGCAGGCCGGCCCACCGATGAGTTTCACCATCCATGACAACCCGTTGGCCGTGCCGGGGTGCCTGTGGCATTGCGCGGTGTTCGAAACCCTGTTTCGCACGCTGGTGCATCCGCAGACGCGGGTTCAGCACACCGAATGCTGCGCCTGTGGCGGCGCAGCCTGCGTTTTCACGATTGCGGTCTGAGGGTCAGGCGATGGCCGGTTGCGGGGCGGCGGCGCGCACGCGCGGCACCACGTCATCGACATTCTCGGCCAAGATCACGCCGGCCGCGGCGAGCTGATCGATCTTGGCCTGGGCCGAGCCCGAGCCGAAGACCGACAATGTACCCGCGTGACCCATCCGGCGCCCTTGCGGGGCATGCCGGCCCACGATCAACGCGATCACCGGTTTGCCGTAGTCAGCAGATTTCAGGTATGCGGCGGCATCTTCTTCCTCGCGCCCGCCGATCTCGCCGATCAGGATCACGGCATCGGTGTCCGGATCGTCCCTGAACAGCTTGAGGCACTCGACAAAGCCGATCCCGTGCAGATTGTCGCCGCCGATCCCGACGGTGGTGGACTGGCCCAGCCCCGCGGCCGAGCATTGCGCCACCACCTCGGAGGTGAGAGAGGCCGCACGCGACGCGATACCGATGCGCCCCGGCATGGCATAGCGGGTTGGCATGACCCCGATCTTGCATTGCTCGGGTGTCAGGATGCCTTGGGAATTTGGCCCGATCAGCACGGATTTCGATCCCTTCAACGCTGCCTTGACGCGCGCCATGTCGTGTTGCGGCACACGCTCGGTCACGCAGGTGATGACGCTGATTTCGGCCTCGATCGCCTCGATCATCGCGGCGGCGGCATTGGCGGCGGGCACGATGACGAGGCTGGCATTGGCGCCGGTGTCCTTGGCGGCCTCGGCCACGGTGCCGAAGACGGGCAGGCCCAGATGCTCGGACCCGGGTTTTACCGGGTTCACACCCGCCACGTAGGTCGTGCCATAGCGCATCGCCTGGTGGGTATAGAACCGGCCCGCGCGGCCGGTCATGCCCTGCACCAGAACCTTGGTGTTGCTATCGACGAGAATCGACATGGTCTTACCTCCCGTTCAGCCGGCCAGCGCGACAGAGCGCGCGATGGCATCGGACATGGTGCCGACCACCTCGACCGGCAGGCGGTGTTCCTTGAGAATCGCAAGGCCGCGATCGGCGTTCTGCCCGGCCATGCGCGCCACCAGCGGCACCTTCCGGCTGGAATGACCATACGCGATACTGACGCCTTCGGCCACCGTGTCGCCCAGTGTGATACCACCGCCATGAATATTCAGAAGAATGCAGCGCACCTTTGGGTCCTGCAGGAGCAATTCCACCCCCTTGGCGATGTTCAGGCTTGTCGCCGTGGTGCGGATGTCCATGAAATTCGCGGGCTTGCCATTGGCCTCGGTCAGCATGTCATGGGTGGCCAGGCCCAGGCCCGCGCCGTTGACGACGACACCGATATTGCCTTCGAGCTTGACCAGGTTGATGTTGTTCTGCTGCGCTGCCGCCTCGATCGGGTCGGGGTTCTGCAGCGCCTTGAATTCCTCGAATTCCGGATGGCGGAAGAGCGCGTTGCCATCCAGCGCCACCTTGGCGTCGGCCGCATACCAGTCGCCCGTACGGGTCTTGGCCAGCGGATTGATCTCGACCAGCGTCAATTCGTTCTCGATCAGGGCGGCGTAACCGGCAAAGGCAATATCGACAGCCGCCTCGTCAATGCCGGCCTTTTTCAGAAAGGCGGTTACGGATTTGCGTGTCTCAGGGGTGTCGCTGTCGATCAGCATCGTGTCATAGACACTGTCATCCATGCGCGCGCGCTGTTCGAATTCCACGCCGCCAGCCGCCGAGGCCAGCAACATCACCGCACCGCTTTCGGGGTCGAGTGCCAGCGCCATGAAACGGCTGTCCACGATATCGAGGGCCGTTTCGATATAAACGGTGCTGACCACCTCGCCGCGCGGGCCGGTCTGTTCGGTGACAAGGGTATGGCCCAGCAGGCGCCCGACCTCTTCGCCGACGGCACTGGGCGTGTCCACAATCCGCACGCCGCCGGCCAATCCGCGGCCCCCGGCCAGAATCTGGGATTTGACCACGTAGCGGGATGCATCCAGCTTGCCGCAGCCGGTTTCGGCATCGTTGGCCGTGCGCGCCAGAAATCCCGGCGGGATCGGTACGCCATATTTCGCGAGCAATTCCTTGGAGCGGTGTTCGGGCAGAAGCATGCGCCTTCTCCGGGCTGATAAATGGGCGATTCTTGTGGTATCTGGTATACCACAGACCAGGGTGCGCAATCAAGGTAGCAATGCCGGGGACGATCCGCTAAGCAAACACTGCAACCGACGAATGACGGGATTTCGTGTGCTAAGCCTCAAGGATCTGCAATATCTGACGGCGCTTGCCCGCCAGAAACACTTCGCCCGCGCCGCCGAGGAATGCGGCGTTTCGCAGCCTGCGTTCTCGATGCGGATCGCCAAGCTGGAAGAGCATCTGCAAACCAAGATTGTGCGCCGCGGCAACCGGTTCGAGGGGCTGACGCCGGACGGTGAATCGATCGTGCAGCATGCCCTGCGCATCCTCGAGGATGTCGAGCGGCTTGAAACGGAGTTCAGCGCCGAACCGGGCGACGTGACCGGGGTTCTGACGCTGGCCGTGGTGCCGACGGCCGCGGCCTTTGCCGCGAAGGTCGTCAAAAACCTGCGCGAAACCAATCCCGGTATCCGGGTCAAGATCAAGTCGACCTCGTCGGCCGCCATCCTGCACGGGCTTGAGGAAGGCAGTTTCGACGCCGGCATCAGCTATACCGACAGCGTTACGGTGGATACCCTGAACGCAGAGCCGGTGCACGAGGAAGAATACGTTCTGATCGCCCCCGCCGGGATGCTGCCGCCCGGCGCGACCGAGATCACCTGGAAAGAGGCGGGGCAGTTACCCATGTGCCTGCTGGAGCCGGGCATGCAGAACCGGCGTATCCTGGATGCGGTCTTTCAGGAGGTCGGCGTGCGCCCGATCGTGGTGGCCGAACTGTCCGGTATGACCGCCGGTGTCGTTATGGCCATTCAGGGTGCCGCGGCCACGATCGTGCCCAAGGGGCTGGTCGAAAACTTCGGTGCGCTGGATGCCGTGCAGGTGGTTTCACTCACCGATCCGGTTGTCCACAAATCCCTCAGCATCGTCACACCGAACCGTGGTCCGCAGCTTCGCACGTTGAAAGCGTTGAAGGACGCCGTGCGATAAGCCGCGCTTATCGTGGTTTCGAAACATACGAATTCTGCCTGCAATTTTCTTGGGCTACGGTCCGCCTCGAACAGGAGGACCACGATGGCACTAGACGATCGCAATGGGGTTTGGAAATCCGGCAAGGGCAAGGGGCGGCATACGCCCAAGGGCCGCCAGATCGAGGATCAGGCATGGGACGAGGTGCGCGCGCTGTTGGGCGACAGCCCTCGTCGGCGCGACCTTCTGATCGAGTTTCTGCACTTGATCCAGGATGAATACGGGCATCTGTCCGCGGCACATCTGCGCGCGCTGGCCGAGGAAATGCGCATGGCGCAGGCCGAGGTCTACGAGGTTGCGACGTTCTATGCCCATTTCGACGTGGTCCGCGAAGGCGAGGTGCCGCCGCCCGCACTGACCATCCGGGTTTGCGATTCGCTGTCATGCGAACTGGCCGGGGCGCAGCAATTGAAACAGGCGCTCGAGGACGGGTTGGACCCGTCCGAGGTGCGCGTGCTGCGCGCGCCCTGCATGGGCCGGTGCGATACCGCGCCCGTGCTTGAGATCGGGCACAACCATATCGACCACGCCACACCCGAAAAGGTGCAGGCCGCGATCGCCGCCGATGACACCCACGCGCATGTCCCTGACTACGAGGATTTCGCCGCCTACAAGGCCGCGGGCGGCTATGCCAAGCTCGAGGAAATCCGGACCGGTGGCGATTTCGAAACCATCCAGCAGGAATTGCTGGACAGCGGCTTGCGCGGGCTTGGCGGTGCGGGCTTTCCGTCGGGGCGCAAATGGGGCTTCGTGCGGGCCGAGGCCGGGCCGCGTTACCTTGCCGTAAATGGCGACGAGGGTGAACCGGGCACCTTCAAGGACCGGTACTATCTCGAACGCACGCCGCACCTCTTCCTTGAGGGGATGCTGATCGCGGCCTGGGCCGTCGAGGCCGAGACATGTTTCATCTACATGCGCGATGAATACCCCGCCGTACTGGATATTCTGGCGCGCGAGATCAAGGCGCTGGAAGAGGCGGGTATCGTCGCAGAGGGCTATATCGACCTGCGCCGCGGGGCAGGGGCCTATATCTGCGGCGAGGAAAGCGCGATGATCGAATCGATCGAGGGCAAGCGCGGATTGCCGCGCCACCGCCCGCCCTTCGTGGCACAGGTCGGCATCTTCAACCGCCCGACGCTCGTCAACAACGTGGAAACGCTTTACTGGGTCGCCCGCGTGCTGCGCGAGGGCAAGGAGATCCTGTCCAGCGTTGAACGGAACGGGCGCAAGGGGCTGCGCTCCTACTCGGTCTCGGGCCGCGTCAAGAACCCCGGCGTTCATCTGCTGCCGGCCGGCTCGACCATCACCGATATCATCGAGGCCTGCGGCGGGATGCTGGATGGGCACAGCTTCAAGGCCTACCAGCCGGGCGGTCCGTCCTCGGGTCTGCTGCCCGCGCATATGGATGACATCCCGCTCGATTTCGACACGCTTCAACCGCACGGCTCCTTCATCGGATCGGCCGCGGTGGTGGTCCTGTCCGATCAGGACAGCGCGAAAGAGGCCGCGCTGAACATGCTGCGGTTCTTCGAGGATGAAAGCTGTGGCCAGTGCACGCCGTGCCGCGTGGGCTGTGAAAAGGCGGTCAAGCTGATGCAGGCCGACAAATGGGATCAGGGCCTGCTGGAAGAGCTGAGCCAGGCCATGGTCGATGCGTCGATCTGTGGCCTCGGGCAGGCCGCGCCGAACCCCATCCGCCTGACCATGAAGCATTTCCCGGACGAGGTGTAAGACCATGAGCGACAAGATAAAATTCACGCTGGACGGGCAAGAGGTCGAGGCAGAGACCGGTATGACCATCTGGGAAGTGGCCCATGGCCGGGGCCTTGTGATCCCGCACCTGTGCCACAAACCTGCGCCGGGCTATCGCCCGGATGGCAATTGCCGGGCCTGCATGGTCGAGATCGAGGGCGAGCGCACGCTGGCCGCCTCGTGCATCCGCGAACCCGCCGAAGGCATGGTGGTCACGACCAATTCCGCCCGCGCGGAAACTGCGCGCAAGATGGTGGTCGAGATGCTGCTGGCCGATCAGCCAGAGCGCGAGCAGGCGCATGACCGCTCCAGCCACTTGTGGGACATGGCCGAGGCGAACGGCGTCTCGGAAAGCCGCTTTCCCAAGCTGGAACAGGATCGCGTACCGCTGCTGGATGACAGCCACGTGGCGATGTCCGTCAACCTCGATGCCTGTATTCAGTGCGGGCTGTGCGTGCGCGCCTGCCGCGAGGTGCAGGTCAACGACGTGATCGGCATGGCGGGGCGCGGGCATGATTCCTATCCCGTTTTCGATTTCGACGATCCGATGGGCGCCAGCACCTGCGTGGCCTGCGGCGAATGCGTGCAGGCCTGCCCGACAGGTGCGCTGATGCCCGCGACGGTGGTTGATGACACACAGGTGGGCGACAGTGCCGATTACGACGAAGAGGTCGACAGCGTCTGCCCGTTCTGCGGCGTGGGCTGCCAGATCAGCCTCAAGGTCAAGGACGGCCGGGTGAAATATGTCGAGGGCATCAACGGCCCAGCGAACGAAAACCGCCTGTGCGTCAAGGGCCGGTTCGGGTTCGACTATATCCATCACGATCACCGCCTCACGAAGCCGCTGATCCGGCGCGAGGATGCGCCCGCAAAGGGGTTGAACGTGGATCCCGACAACTGGCGCGAATTCTTCCGCGAGGCCAGCTGGGACGAGGCGCTGGACGCCGCCGCAGGAGGGCTGCAATGCCTGAAAGATGACCACGGCGGCGCGTCGGTCGCGGGCTTTGGCAGTGCGAAATGCACCAACGAAGAGGCATATCTTTTCCAGAAATTCATCCGCCAGGGCTTTGGCCACAACAACGTGGATCACTGCACGCGGCTGTGCCATGCATCGTCGGTCGCGGCATTGATCGAGAACGTGGGCTCGGGTGCCGTGACGGCGACCTTCAACGAGATCGAGAATGCCGATGTGGCGATCGTGATCGGCGCCAACCCGATCGAGAACCATCCTGTCGCGGCCACCTATTTCAAGCAGTTCACCAAGCGCGGTGGCAAGCTGATCGTGATGGATCCGCGCGGGCAGGGGCTCAAGCGGTTCGCCACGCACATGCTGCAGTTCAAGCCGGGGGCCGATGTCTCGATGCTCAACGCGATCATGAACGTGATCGTGGAAGAGGGGCTTTACGATCAGCAATATATCGAGGCCTTCACCGAAAACTGGGAGGCGGAGAAGGCGCATCTGGCGCAATTCCCGCCCGAGAAGATGGCAGAGCTGTGCGGCATTCCCGCCGACACGCTGCGCGCCGTGGCCCGCGATTTCGCGACGGCCAAATCGGGGATGATCTTCTGGGGTATGGGCGTGTCGCAGCATATCCACGGCACCGACAACTCTCGCTGCCTGATCAGCCTCGCGCTGATGTGCGGCCATGTGGGCCGGCCGGGCACGGGTCTGCACCCGCTGCGTGGCCAGAACAACGTGCAAGGCGCCTCGGATGCCGGGCTTATCCCGATGTTCCTGCCCGACTACCAGTCGGTCACCGATGACGGGGTGCGCAGCGCCTTTACCGAGGTCTGGAACTCCGGTGACTTCTCTAACCAGAAGGGCCTGACCGTCACCGAGATCATGGATGCCGTCCATGACGACAAGATCAAGGGCATGTATATCCTCGGCGAGAACCCGGCCATGTCGGACCCCGACGTGGAGCACGCCCGTGACGCGCTGGCCAAGCTGGAGCATCTGGTGGTGCAGGATATCTTCATCACCGAGACGGCCAACTATGCCGACGTGATCCTGCCCTCCTCGGCCTTTGCCGAGAAATCCGGCACGGTCACGAATACCAACCGACAGGTGCAGATGGGCCGGCCCGCCGTGTCGCCGCCCGGCGAGGCGCGCGAGGATTGGGCGATCAC
>JANSYB010000215.1 GCA_024742655.1 Paracoccaceae bacterium
CGTGTCACCACACCTGTATGCGCCGTCGTGCTGCCGCGCGCGATGATCTCGTTCAGCAAATCGGCCGCGTGACGGGCATCCAGCAGACCGGCCTGGCGGACATGGATCATCCGATGCTTTCCAGCAACTGGTTGTGACGTGCGATATAGTCGTGGCGCGTTTCCAGAGGCGGGCGCAGGCAAATTTCCAGATCGGTGATCATGTCGGCATCGGGCCTGCCAAAGAAACGATTGGCCTCCTCCACTGTAAAACCGGCAATCTGTGTTGCCTCCATCCAGGCGCTGATCTTGTCGGCCTTCTTGATCTGCTTCTTGACGGCCACGGGCAGTGTCGCCGGCAGGCCAAAACGGATGTGAACGGCAGCGGCCAGGCGTTTATCCAGATCGTCATATCCCGGGCCGATGGCCGCCTTGGCCGGTGAAATCATATCGCCGATGACGTATTCCGGCGCGTCATGCAGCAAAGCGGCCAACTGCCATTTGGGGTCCAATTGCCGGCTCAGGCGTGAATAGAGCCGTTCCACCAACAAGGAGTGTTCGGCCACCGAATAAGCGAAATCACCCTTGGTCTGCCCGTTCCAGCGTGCCACGAAACTCAGACCGTGGGCGATGTCCTCGATCTCGATATCGACGGGCGTCGGATCCAGAAGGTCAAGCCGCCGGCCAGACAGCATCTTTTGCCAGGCGCGGGTCTTGGGCATGGATCCTCCGATTGGCTGAACAACTGACACTTCGGTGATACATCCCGGGTCAGTCTTTTGCAAAACTGTTGAGCAAACTGGCAAGCAGCGGTGAATCGGCGCGTGCCGCCAAGAAATTGTAACCTTTGAAGCGATCGGACTTGAGCACCTGCACGTCCTTGAGGCCGCTCAGCCGTTCTGTGGGATTTTCGGCGAAACAGAGCCACATATCGCCCAATTCGAACAGATAGCGGCTTGTTTCGGATTCAAGGTCCGCACCGTGATCCTCGTAAATCAGGACAGAGCCCTCTGCCAGACAGCGCGTGGCCCCGCGCATGGCCTCGATCTCTGCGCCTTCCACATCCAGCTTGATGATTGCCCGGGTGCCCGGCGGGACCAGGTCGTCAAGCGAGATCGTTTCGACCATCTCGAGGTGCCCACCTTCCGGCTGATCCCCGAGATGAGCGGAAGCATGGGAATTCTCCACGTTGACAAAGGACATCTGACGCCCGCTGACGGAATAGATCGCAGCCCGCCGACAGGTGACATTCGGCATCCCGTCGACGTTCTGCATCAAGGCGCCAAAGGTCTTGGATGCGGCCTCTACAGCAGTAATCCGCTGGAACAGGGTCGATCCCCACGATGTCCAGTAGCCCTTGTTTGCCCCGGCGTCGCAGAAAAACCCGGTATGCGCTGCCGCCACCCGCAGGATCGCGCCGACCTCTGGTTCATACTCGCGGTTGAACAGCGCGAAACGGGTCCAGTACCCGTCGTTGAGCGCGATGCGAAACCGGCCGCCTGTGGGCAGCGTAACGATCACCGCGTTCGACGGATCAAAAAAACGCGCAAGACCTCGCGTGAACCAGCCAAAAAACCAGCGGTTCACCGCAAACCGGAACAGGATCATGAGAAGATGATACTGCACGCGCGCCGCGCGGCTGGAGAATGACATGTCCGGACGTGCCCCCATCAAGGCCCTGTTAAATCCAGGTGGGTCACTCCTAGACTTTGGGTCCGTGCGCAGCAAGCCCGCCACGCCCGGCCACAATGTCGCCACATTTTCGACGCAAAATCCTGTCGTCGCGTGTCTGCTGCCAGCGGGATCGGGCGAATGAGGCAAATGACAAGAGCAATAGCCCGGTAACCGAACAGGCGATCCAATGTGGCGCGCACATCCGACCTCGGCTGTGCGTTCCTGATACAACCTGTAAAGGGAGCTTGGTATGATCAGGCAACTTTTTGTGGCAGGGGCAGCGATAGGTGTTCTGGGTCTGGTGACCCCGGCACAGGCGTCCAACTGCGCGGACCGTGATAGGGTGGTGGAAAGGCTGAAGGCCTACTACGACGAAAGCTACGCAGGTGGTGGCCTGCAAAAGGTGCAGGAGGACCAGACGCTGGTCGAGGTCTGGGCCTCAGAGGATACGGGCACGTTCACGGTCATGCTGACAACGCCGGACGGTCAGACCTGCGTTCTGGCGACTGGCACGGATTGGCATCTGGTTGCGCCCTCTGACAGGCGTGCCGATACGGCCGGTTGATCTGAACAGACTCGCACGTTGCCCTTCACGGTATCGAGTGCTATCTGCCTTGCAAATCTAGTTTGCAA
Source organism: Paracoccaceae bacterium (assembly GCA_024742655.1). Classification (GTDB taxonomy): domain Bacteria; phylum Pseudomonadota; class Alphaproteobacteria; order Rhodobacterales; family Rhodobacteraceae; genus Roseovarius. Next base: position 2,286 of record JANSYB010000215.1, read on the forward strand.
GGAGCCATCAAATGGCAATGGACTATCTGGTCAAGGATATCTCTCTGGCCGCTTTCGGGCGCAAGGAGCTGGATATCGCAGAGACGGAAATGCCGGGTCTTATGGCCCTGCGCGAAGAATATGGCGACAGCCAGCCGCTCAAGGGCGCCCGGATCGCCGGCAGCCTGCACATGACGATCCAGACGGCTGTTCTGATCGAGACCCTTGTTGCACTGGGTGCAAGCGTGCGCTGGGCCAGCTGCAACATTTTCTCGACGCAGGATCACGCCGCGGCGGCCATCGCCGAAACCGGTACGCCGGTTTTTGCGGTCAAGGGCGAAACGCTTGAAGAATACTGGGATTATGCCGACCGGATTTTCCAGTTCCCCGAGGGCGGCGCCAACATGATCCTGGACGATGGCGGTGATGCCACGCTTTACATCCTGATCGGCGCGCGTGTCGAAGAGGGGGAAACCGATCTGATCGAAATGCCCCAATCCGAAGAGGAAGAGGCCCTGTTCGCCCAGATCAAGAAGCGTCTGGCGGAAAGCCCCGGTTGGTTCGTCAAGCAGCGCCACATGATCAAGGGCGTCAGCGAGGAAACCACCACCGGCGTGCATCGTCTCTACAAGATGATGGAAAAGGGTCACCTGCCCTTCCCGGCGATCAACGTCAATGACAGCGTGACCAAGTCGAAATTCGACAACAAGTACGGCTGCAAGGAAAGCCTTGTCGACGGGATCCGCCGCGCAACCGATACGATGATGGCCGGCAAGGTCGCCGTGGTTCTTGGCTATGGTGACGTGGGCAAGGGCAGTGCTGCCTCTCTGAGTGGCGCCGGTGCCCGTGTGAAGGTGACCGAGGTCGATCCGATCTGTGCGCTCCAGGCCGCCATGGACGGCTTCGAGGTTGTGCTGCTGGAGGACGTGATCGACAGCGCGGATATCTTCATCACCACCACTGGCAACAAGGACGTGATCCGCATCGAGCATATGCGCGAGATGAAGGATATGGCGATCGTCGGCAACATCGGCCACTTCGACAACGAAATTCAGGTTGCGAACCTCAAGAACCACAAGTGGACCAACATCAAGGAACAGGTGGACATGATCGAGATGCCCTCGGGCAACCGGATCATCCTGCTTTCCGAAGGTCGCCTGCTCAACCTCGGCAACGCAACGGGTCACCCGTCCTTCGTGATGTCGGCCAGCTTCACCAACCAGGTTCTGGCGCAGATCGAGTTGTGGACCAAGGGCGATCAGTACGACAATCAGGTCTACATCCTGCCCAAGCATCTGGATGAAAAGGTCGCACGCCTGCATCTGGGTCGGATCGGCGTGAAGCTGACCGAACTGAAACCGGATCAGGCCGAGTACATCGGGGTAAGCCCCGAGGGACCGTTCAAACCCGAGCATTATCGCTACTGATCTTGGCTTTGTCGTAGTTCTGAACCGCCCGGAGGCTCTCCGGGCGGTTTTTTCTTGGCTGGCCAGTCTATGGGGAGTGCCGGTCAAGTTTTCCCTTTGTGGCCTGCGGAACAGCCGTTATCGTTCGATACGAGCCAAGAGGGGCTTTGTTGAAACTGAACGCCGGCAATGACCGGGACAGGTGGGAGACTTTAATGGGACGCCGTGACGAACTGATCGCGAAATATGCAGAAGACCTGAAAAACAAGTGCGGCATGGAGCCGGACATGGACCTGCTGACCAAGGTGACAATCGGATGTGGCCCGGCCATCTACAATGCGGATGCCTCGACTGTCGCCGCGGGTCAGGAACACGAGTTGGAAACCGTAAAGGAAAACTTTCTGATCAAGAAGCTCGGCCTTGCCGACGGTCCGCAACTCATGGATGCGATCAACCAGGTCATCGAGACCTATGGCAAGTCGGAGCGCAACAAGTATCGCGCGGTCATCTATTACATGCTGACAAAGCATTTCGGCAAGGAGTCGATCTACAGCTGATCGACTGCGCCGACTGCGTCATGCGCCCGCCGTATTCCGGCGGGCGTTCTGCTTTTCTGCCGATCAAAGCGCGGTTCGAAACAACTGTTCCAGATTGGCCTCGGTCAATTCGATCGGGTTTCCGCCACAGCTGGGATCCGTGATTGCGCTCTTGACCAATGTCGGGATGCTGTCTTCGGTCACGCCCATATCCGACAGGCGGCGCGGAATCCCCAAACTGTCATTCAAACCCTGAACGAAGGAGCAAAATCCGTCGAACCCACCGTCGATCCCGAGATAGGCGGCCACCGCGCCAAACCGGTCGGCGATGGCCGGCGCGTTGAATGCCAGAACCGTCGGCATGCAAACGGCGTTCGTCGTGCCATGATGAGTGTTGAAATGCGCACCGATGGGATGGCTCATGGCGTGAATAGCACCAAGCCCCTTTTGAAAGGCGGTTGCGCCCATCGCCGCGGCGCTCATCATCTGCGCACGCGCCTCGATATCGGCCCCATCCGCGTAGGCGCGCGGCAGATACTCCTTGACGAGGCGCATACCTTCCAACGCGATCCCTTGGCTCATCGGGTGATAATGCGGGCTAGAATAGGCCTCGACACAATGGGCGAAGGCGTCCAGACCGGTGCCGGCCGTGATCGCGGGCGGCATCCCGATTGTCAGCTCCGGATCGCAGATCACGACAGACGGTAAGACCTTGGGATGGAAAATGATCTTCTTTTCATGGGTTTCAGAATTGGTGATGACACTGGCCCGGCCCACTTCTGATCCTGTGCCGGCGGTGGTGGGTACTGCGATGATGGGGGCGATGACATCGGCGTTGGCGCGTGTCCACCAGTCACCAACATCTTCGAAATCCCAGACCGGGCGGCTCTGACCGGCCATGAAGGCCACCATTTTCCCCAGATCGAGGCCCGAGCCACCGCCAAAGGCGATCACCCCGTCATGGCCGCCCGCGTTGTAGGCGGCCACACCGGCGGACAGGTTCGTTTCATTCGGGTTCGGATCGACGTCGGCAAACACTGCCCGGCCCAAACCGGCGGCTTCCA
>JANSYB010000344.1 GCA_024742655.1 Paracoccaceae bacterium
CGGATCCGAATGACTCGACCACAAACCCTGCAAGGACAGGCCCCAGAACACTACCTGCCGCAGCAGACAGAAGTGCCGCCGTAAAGCCCATCGCCGGAAAGGCGGGGAACAAGCGCTCAGACCAGAAGGCCAGAACAGCGCTTGTCATCATCACGTAGAGCCCCTGCAAAGCGGCGGACGTCAGCAGCCCTGCCCACTGTGCCGGCGCCTTCGCGATGACGATTGCCGACAGGGCACCGGCCAGCATCAACAGCCGCAGCAGCCAGGGCAACCCGATACGGTCTTTCGCCAGCCCGGCAAGCAGGCCCGCCAAACCAAACAGGCCGTAGAAAACGAAAAGAAGCGGCGGTGTCGCGGCGGCGGGCAGGCCCGGAACGCCCCCGCTGTCGAGCACATGACCGGCTGCGAACGAAATGTAGTTCGCCGACACGATCCCGAACACGAAGGCGATTGCGAAAAGCGGCACCGCATCGACACGCAGAACGGCAGATGGATGTGTCTGCGATCCGGTCCGTTGCGCTTTTTCGACATCGCGCAGCGCCATCCTGTTCCCCAACAGCGCGCAGGCGGCGGCAACCGCGAAGACCAGCCAGCAACTTCGCCAGGACAGATCGGTCACCACCAGCAAAAACGCGGCAAGACCCGCGATGACGATACCCACGCTTGTGCCCGTGCTGATGTCCGAAAGGGCTGTCGGCCGGTCCCTGTCCGGGATCTTGCGGTGCACCGCGTCGTTGAATGGCGTCCAGGCGAACCCGGCGCTCGAGGCCGCGAAAAAGACGCCCAGCGCAAGGATCGGAAGGTTCGGCGCGGCGGCCACAAGCGCCATGCCGGCCGTGGCGAACAACAACCCCAGAAGAACGGGCGCCCCAGGGCCCCGGCGCACCAGCAGTATCTGTGCGATCACGAGGCCCGCGAACATTCCCAGAAACCCGAGGCTCGATACGACGCCCACGGTCGCGCTCGACAATCCGAACGCTGTGCGAAACTCGGGAACGAACAGGCCGAATCCCATGCGCCCCGGACCGTATGTTATCGCGGTCGCGGCGAATCCGGCTGCAGAGAGGGTCTGGAAATAGGTGATTGCGTTGCTCCGCCTTTGCCCGTCCCTGCATGGAATGTGGGATGGCGAATCTGCGACACAACCTTTGTGACAAAGACCAGCCCTGCCAAAAGCGCATGGCGACGCCGGATCGTCCGTCCCCGGCTCAGGTGATCTCCTGCAACCGTTCCTTGCTCAGATCGCCCGGCACGATGGTGATCGGAATGGGCAGGCTGCCGGAATTCTTCGACAGTTGCGTGACCAGCGGGCCGGGCCCCTTCTTGTCGGTGCCCGCGCCCAGGACCAGAACGCCGATTTCCGGATCCTCCTGCACCTGGGCCATGATCTCGGCCACAGGCTCGCCCTCGCGGATCACCAGTTCGGGGTCCACGCCCTGCTTGTCCCGCATCCACTTGGCGAACACTTCGAAATGGGCATGGATGCGTTCACGCGCCTCTTCGCGCATGATGTCACCCACACCGATCCAGTGATTGAACTCCTCGGGCGGGATCACGGCAAGGATTTCCACGCCGGCCTTGGTGTTTCTCGCCCGCATCGCGGCGAACCGCATCGCGTTGAGGCACTCCCTGCTGTCATCGAGGACCACCAGAAACTTGCGCATGATTTTCGCCTCCCTGCGCGCGCATCATGACCTTTTCGCGATCACGCGGCAATAGCTTGCGTCATGTACCGCAGCGCGCCTTTGCTTCTCAATCGAACGTTCCGGCGACACGGCCCAGCAACATGAAGGCCCGCGCGGTGCGGGTATCGGACAGCTCGGATATCTCGGAATCTGTCGCGGTGTCGGCGAATTGCGTGAACATCCGGTCGAACAAGCGCAGGAAATGATGCGCGGCATCTCGAAAGATGGTGTCCTGCTTCATCCGGGCGGCCGCCAGGGCCAGCGACGACCGGTCCCGCACACCGCCCAGCACGGCCACGGCACGGCCCCGCTCCCCGGCGGCGAAACGGCGCCAGACCTCGGGCCGGGCCATGTCGGGACGCAGATCGTCCATGTAGATGCCATCCTGCGACAACAGGGTCAGCACATCCTGAGAGGCCTGGATCAACTGCGCGGTGCTTCGGTTCTTGAGCGCGCGGCGCAGGGCGGCGAAGCCTTCCTTGTCCTCGGCGGTTTCCGGAAAATTCAACGCACGGATGAAGTCGGATTGCGCCAGCGGTGGCTGCAACTCTTCGGCGGGTGTGCCCAGCGGCAGATCGACCTGGCCATCTTCCGCCGGGGGTTCCGGGGCGGCGGGGCGCGGCGGGGGCGGCGCCTGGCGCGTCGTCGAAAACGTCGCCAACGCGGTCTCGGTCTTGCGTTGGGCCGCCGCGATTTCATCCAGTTTCCTGGCCACCGACGGCTCACTCATCAACGCCCGGCCCTGGTTCTGGGCCACATAGGCGTGCCGGATGGCATCGATCGCGGTTTGCAGGCGCTGGCTTTCCTCGCGCATCACGCGGCTGGACCGCGCCGCCGTCGCCGCCACCCAGATCATCGCGACAGGCATGAAAATCGCCAGCAGCACGACAACGAATTGCAGCGCGCCGCCGCTTTGCTCGAAGAGGCCCGCGGGGGCCAGCACGAGAAAGAACAGCGCCGTGCCCGCCAGCCAAAGCACGGTCAGCACGAGTGCGATCACCTCGACAGAGGTGATCGTGTCGCGGCGCGACTTATCGTAAATCCCCAAGGGGGTCGGAGGGGTCTCCGGACGGTCGGACATTTTCTGTGTGCCTGTCAGATATAATCGACTTTTAGCACTTCGTATGACTTGTCACCACCGGGCGTGCGCACTTCGACGCTGTCGCCCTCTTCCTTGCCGATCAGGGCGCGGGCAATCGGCGATTTTATGTTCAACAGGCCCTTTTCGATGCTGGCCTCGTATTCCCCGACGATCTGCCAGGTCTTTTCCTCGTCGGTATCCTCATCGACCAGCGTGACGGTCGCCCCGAACTTGATCGAGCCCGAAAGCTTGGTCGGGTCGATCACGTCGGCAAGGCTGATCGCGCCTTCCAGTTCCTTGATGCGGCCTTCGATGAAAGACTGCTTTTCCTTGGCCGAATGGTACTCGGCGTTCTCGGACAGGTCACCGTGTTCGCGCGCCTCGGAAATCGCCCGGATGATCGCGGGGCGCTCTTCGGATTTGAGCTGCTTCAACTCCGCTTCCAGTGCGTCAAAGCCCGCCCGGGTCATCGGGATTTTTTCCATACCGGTCGTCCCTTCATTACAGCGGGGCCGTGTGATCCGGCCCCGACACGTCGTTCATCGAATTCGTCGCAGATTGCCCCGACCCGCACGGCCTTTGCAAGAGGCGATAGAAGAACGCGCCTTTGTTCGCCTTCTTCGGCACGCATCCCGTCCTGCGCAGACGCCAAGGGAGTGACCAATCGTAGCAAAGCACGGCAAAACGCCCCCCGGCTGACGGGAATCATGATTTTAACGTCGTGTTCCAATTGACGGCGCGATAGGCCCCGCGCTAACCAGATGCGCAATATTCTTTCGGCCTCTCTTCGGGGCCGCTTCTTTGACGGGAAGGGAACACCATGTCCGAGGTCGAACGCGAAGCAATGGAATACGACGTCGTGATCGTCGGCGCGGGCCCTGCGGGCCTGTCGGCCGCGATCCGTCTCAAACAGCTTGATCCCAACCGCGAGGTCGTTGTGCTGGAGAAGGGCTCGGAAGTCGGCGCACATATCCTGTCGGGCGCCGTTCTGGACCCGTGCGGCCTCGACGCGCTCATCCCCGACTGGAAGGACAAGGGCGCCCCGCTGAACGTGCCGGTGAAGGAAGACAACTTCTTCATGCTGGGCGAGGCGGGCAAACTTCGTATTCCCAACTTCCCGATGCCGCCGCTGATGAACAACCATGGCAATTACATTGTCAGCATGGGCAATGTCTGCCGCTGGATGGCCGAGCAGGCCGAGGCGCTCGGCGTGGAAATCTTCCCCGGCATGGCCTGTTCCGAAATGGTCTATGGCGA
>JANSYB010000358.1 GCA_024742655.1 Paracoccaceae bacterium
CGTGATCAGCGCCGCGACGCCGACGGGCTCCAGCCACAGCTCGACCTCGGCATCGGGCAAATGGCTGGTCACGCCTTCGATATTCGGGCGCTTGGCCTCTTCGGCATAGTATTCCACGAAACTCGCCGCGTAATCGATTTCGCCGCGCGCCTCGGAAATCGGCTTGCCCTGTTCCAGCACCATGATGCGGGCCAGATCTTCCTTGTGGGCATGCATCAGGTCAAACCAGCGACGCAGCACGACCGAGCGCTCTTGCGGCAATGTCATCGACCAGTCCGGAAAGGCGGCGTCGGCCGCATCGATAGCCATGCGGGCCTCATCAGATGACAGGCTGGCCACCTCGCCCAGCAAGGCGCCTGTCGCCGGGTCATGCACCTCGACCGTGTCGCCCGACACCGCGCTGCACCACTGACCGTTCAGATAGGAGTGATGACGCAGAAGATCAGTATCCGAGACAAGCTCATGCAATTGAGAACTACTTGGTATCATGTGCGCTCCTTCGTGCCCGGACATAAAGTGACACCGACCGCCCGAAGCATGCGCCCGAATTCAGAGGCAGCAACAGAAGAATCTTCTGCGAAGCGTGGCAGGGAAAGTGACTTTTGCCGGCCCTAGGTCGAGGTCAGCAGATCAATCGGGGGCGCGACACCGGCCTTGACCGGCTTGGTGACCACGTAGGTGAAGTAGCGCGCCAGACCGACACGCGCATCCAGCATCGCATCGATCAGATGCTGGTAGCTTTCAATGTCCCGGGTGACGACCTGCAGGATGTAATCGAACCCACCACCAAGGGCCCAGCACCCGGTGATCTCGTCATAGCGCTGCACGGCCGCCTCGAACCGCCGAAAGGCCTCTGCAGTATGATCGGCCAGTTCCGCGGTGACGAATACCGTCACATGCGGGCCGAGTTTCTTCAGCGCAATGCGGGCATGATACCCCTCGATCACGCCAGCCTGCTCCAGCCGCTTCAATCTTTCCCAGCAGGGGCTTGCCGACAGGCCGACACGGTCGGCCAGTTCTGCCTTGGTGATCCGCCCATCGGTTGACAGAACACGCAGAATGGCCAGATCACGGGCGTCCAGTTTCAGCATCACAGTTTCACGCAGTCGCGAAGATAGGGCAGGCGGCTCTGGGCAAAATCGACCCTGTCCCGGCTCAATTTAGCGATCAGCAGGGTTTCTTCCTGCCCGGCCACCGCCATGTCCCGTCCCATCGGATCGACGATCCGACTGCCGCCGTGAAAGGCGATCTCTCCGTCCTGACCGGCGTGATCGGAATAGGCCATCCAAACCCCGTTCTCGAAGGCGCGGGCGGGCACGACCTTTTCGGAAACAACGCCCCATTGCGCACCAAGTGCTGTGGGCACCAGCACCAGTTGCGCCCCGCCCTGTGCGGCCTGCCGGATGCTTTCGGGAAATTCGACCTCATAGCAGATGACGATCGCGATTCGCCAATCGTTCAGATTTGCGAAACTCACCGCCGGGCCGTTGGCGAAGGCAGTCTCTTCGAAACTGCCCGGCGACGGCAAACGTTTTCGGTGATTGGCCAGCAACCCGCCATCGGGGCCAATCAGGGCAGCGGCATTATACACCGCCCCCTCGCCCCGTTCGGGGTAGCCATAGGCAATGGCCACGTTGTGGCGCCTCGCAATGTCGGCGATGCCCCGTGCAAAGGGGCCGTCAGGTGTCTCGGCCAACATGTTGTAATCCAGCTCGGGGTTATATCCCCCCATGAACAGTTCGGGGCACAACACCAGATCAAGGCCCTGATCCGCAATCCGGGTTTCCAGGCAGGCTTGGCGTTCAGCTGCGTTGCGGCCAGCCGCAATGCATTGGTAAACGCCCAATCTCATGCAGTGATGACCGTGCCAGCCGTGCTGTCGCCCAGAATTGCCGCAACATGGCTTGCGATGGCCGTGTCCTGTGCCCCGGTTCCCGTGAGATCGGCAATGGTGATCTGATCATCGTTCAGGCGCCCTGGTGCCTGCCCGGTAATGACCTGACCCAATTCCGCGGGAATGCCGGCAGTCCACAAGCCGGCCTCGATCGCGCTGCGCAATTCGCCGAGTTTCTCGGTCTGGCTGACGCGGTCGGCGACATAAAGATCCGCCCGGGCCAGGGCCGCCGCCTCGATCTCGTTCTTGCCTTCCTGATCCGAACCCATGGCGGTGACATGCAGTCCGGGATGCAGCCACTCGGCCCTCAGAACGGGGTCGCGGGCCGGTGTCGTCGTCACGACAAGTTGGCTTTGCGCCACGAGTTGGGCCGGATCAGTGACAGTTTCCGCCTCGATTCCAAGGCTCTTGGCCAAATCCTCGGCACAGGCTTGCGCCTTTACGCTATCACGCCCCCAGACCAGAACATGCTTGAACGGCCGCACCAAATGTGCGGCCTGCATTTGCAGGCGCGCCTGCACGCCAGTGCCGATCACCCCCGCCGTTTCAACCTCGGATGGTGCCAGATGACGCGCGGCGACGGCCCCCGCAGCGGCCGTGCGGATGTCTGTCAGGTACCCGTTGTCGAGAAACAGGGCCTTCACCAGCCCCGTCTGAGCCGAAAACAGGATCATCAGACCGTTGAGCGATGCAAGTCCCAGCTTGGGGTTATCAAAGAACCCCGGACTGACCTTGATGGCGAAACCATCAAAGCCAGGGATATAGGCTGTTTTGACGTCCACCTCTCCGTTTGCCATGGGCAGATCCATCGACAGGATCGGGGGCATTACAACTGCGCCACCCGCCAACGCCACGAACGCCTGCTCGATCACATCGATCATCTCCAGATCAAGGCGGACGATGTCCCGCAGTTCTGATTCTGTCATGATCCGGATCTGGTTTTCCATCTCTATCTTTCTTTGCAAAGGGCCAGAGACCGCGCCAGCCGATCACTTTGCTCCAACAGCGCGACCTGCTTCATCACCTCACCCGGCTCGCGTACACCGCAGGCGCGCAACAAGTCTCGCCGGGCAAAGCCCACCTTGTCCAGCCCCGGGGCATATTGCTCCATCAGGTCATCGTACCGGTCAGCGCCTTCGCCCTGCACCTGAATCATGACCAGTGTCTTTTCCCGGCCAAGGCGAGACGGGTCCGGGTTGGTCAGGTAGTCAGGCTTCATGAAGCAGAAGAACCGGTCAAGCGCCTGCTTGGCCAGACCGGTGATGTTGCAGAAGTAAACGGGTGTCGCAAGAACCACCACGTCCGCCGTTTCCACATCCGACAGAACCGGCCCGAGATCATCATCCGGCCCGTACGGCCCCTCGCCCGACCGCGCGGGACTATACCCCTGAAACCGTAAATCCCTGAGCGCATGGGTGCGGGTGGTGGCCCCGTGAACGCGCGCCGCGTCACAGAAGCGTTTCGCCAATAGATCGCTGTTGCCGGCCTCGCGCGGGCTGCCAAGAATACATACCACTTTCGTCATTTCTGTCTCTCGTAGACCTGTCCCTTTATTGTCATGGTCCCCAGCTGCACGTCCCGGCCCGAGACGATTCGCGTGAACATATCCATATCGAGGTTCCGGCCAGTGATGACCGTCGCGGTTGGCCCTGACAAGGTGATCCGGCCACTCAGCACCGCGGCCAGACCGACGACGCAGGCCCCCTCGGCGACGATACGGTCCTCATGGAAAAGAACCTGCATCGCGTGATAGATGTCTTCTTCGGTCACGAGGATCGTGTCATCCAGAAGATCGCGGCACATCGGGAAGCTGAGCTTGTTGTCCATGCCGATACCGCCACCCAGGCTGTCGGCGAGCGATGGCAACTCTTCCACCTCGACAGGATGCCCCGCACGCAGGCTTTGATACATGGCCGCGCCACGATCCATCGTGATGCCGATGACGCGGATATCCGGCTTGATTGCCTTGGCCGCACAGGCCACGCCCGCCGCCAGGCCGCC